>UQZH01000015.1 GCA_900545445.1 uncultured Collinsella sp.
ACCCTACCCCACCACTCCACCCCCTAACTATTGGGCGCCACCCCCGAGCATATGTTCGAAAACACAATATGTTGTGTTTAACGCAAAGGCGGGATGCCACCTGTAGCACCCCGCCTTTCAACCTCAACCTTCAAGTTGACCTTGAGGCGATTTTTATGTCCCTTTACATGCCGTTCACATCGCCCCCAAACTCTCCCACGCGCGGCATGTGCACCCCGCCGCGCCATTGGCCGGTGGCGCAAAATGGGACGGACCCCCGATTGCCAAAACGTGCGCAACAGCACGTTCCAGCAATCGGGGGTCCGTCCTCGAATAGCATGTAATCGCAGCTCAGCAGCGTATTAGCGATGTGCCAGCGGGTGGGCCGCCAGGTAAACCTCAGTCAGCTGCGTACGATCGACATGCGTGTAGACCTGCGTCGTCGATATATCGGCGTGTCCCAAGATCTCCTGCAGCACGCGAAGGTCCGCGCCGCCCGCGAGCATATGGGTGGCAAAGGAGTGGCGCAACGTGTGCGGATGGAGTCCCACCAACCCCACCTGGCGTCCGTAGCGCTCGCATATGACGTGAACACCCTGACGCGACAGACGCCCGCCGTTCTTGTTTAAAAAGACCGCCGGCGTCTCTGTCCCACGAGCATGAGCCGCCAGAAGTCGGCGCCCATCACATATATAGTGCGTCAGGGCACGCGCCGCGCTTCCCACCAAAGGGGCCAGACGCTCCTTGGAGCCCTTGCCGCGAACCAGCACAAAGCCGTCATCGGCATGGATATCACTCACATCGAGCCCCACCAGCTCGCTCACGCGCAGGCCGCACCCATACAGCACTTCCAAGATAGCGCGATCGCGCAGACCCATCTCACCATCCGGAAAATCCTGGTCGAGCAATGCCGAAACATCCTCCACCGAAAGGCACTCCGGCAGGCGCTCGGCCTTTTTTGGCAAACGCAACGCCGCCGTAGGATTTTGGGTCACGGCCCCATCGCGCACCAAAAAGGCATGCAGGCCTTTGACGGCAGCGAGCGCGCGCTCCACCGAGGCATCGGAATAGCCCCCATCGCGCCGATCGGCGATAAAGTCCTCAATGACCCGCCGACTCACGTCCTCAAAGGACGCAATGCCCGTCCGCTCCAGATAGGCACAGTAGGTCGTCAGGTCTCGGCGATAGGCGGCAATCGTGTTACGCGCCAAGCCCCGCTCGACTGTAAGGTAATCAAGAAACTCCCCCGCCGCCACAGCGAGCGGCGAAGGAGCTTCTCCGATATGTTCCCGGTTCGCCGGCAACCTTAGTCCGTCGAACGATTCATGGGCGTCACCTGCAGGCGATCGACGCCCTCATGCTGGCCAATCGAGGCACGCACGAACTCTCGGAATAGCGGCTGAGGATTGGTGGGGCGGCTCTTAAACTCGGGGTGAGCCTGGGTGGCCACGAACCACGGGTGCACATCGCGCGGCAGCTCGACCATCTCGACCAGACGCTCATCAGGCGAAAGACCCGAGATGACAAGACCGGCGTCCTCGAGCTGATCGCGGAAGGCATTGTTGAACTCAAAACGGTGACGGTGGCGCTCGTAGACAAGCTCCTCGCCATACGCCTCACGCGCGAGGGTATCGGCAGCGAGCTTGCACGGATAGGCGCCCAGGCGCATGGTGCCGCCCTTCTCGGTCACGTCCTCCTGCGAGCTCATCAGGTCGATTACGCTAAACGGACCGTCCGGATCAAACTCGGAGGAGCTGGCACCGGCAAGGCCGACAACGTTGCGGGCGAACTCGCACACGGCAACCTGCATACCCAGGCAAATGCCCAGATACGGAATCTTGTGCTCGCGAGCAAACTCGGCAGCAAGGATCTTGCCCTCCAGGGCGCGCTTGCCAAAGCCGCCGGGAACCAGGATGCCCGATGCGTCGCCCAGAACCTCATTGACGTTTTCGGCATCGAGGCTCTCACCATCGACCAGCTGCACATCTACGTGACGATCGTAGAAAACGCCCGCGTGATGCAGGGCCTCGATAACCGACAGATATGCATCGGGAAGCTGGGTGTACTTTCCCACGACGGCAACCTTAACCTTATCGGCGTGATGGTTGGCATGGTTTTGCTTGCGCAGGAACTCATTCCATGCGCTCATATCGCGCTCGCGCGGATCGAGGCCAAGGCGCTCGCAAATGCGCAGGTCAAAGTCCTGCTCCGCGAGCAGCTGCGGCACGTCGTAAATGCTCGCGCAATCCTCGTTGGTAAAGACACAGTCGGTGTCGACGTCGCAGAAACTCGCGATCTTGCCGCGGATAGCGTCATCAATATGGTGATCGGAGCGCAGCACAATAATGTCGGGCTGGATACCAAAGCTGCGCAGCTCCTTGACGGAGTGCTGCGTGGGCTTGGTCTTAACCTCGTGGGCGGCGGCGATATAGGGAACGAGCGATACGTGGATGTAGCAGACGTTCTCGGGACCGGCCTCCTTGCGGTACTGGCGGATAGCCTCCACGAACGGCTGCGACTCGATGTCGCCGATCGTGCCACCCAGCTCGGTAATGACAACGTCGGAGCCAGTCTGCTCCTCAATGCGGCGGAATTTGTCCTTGATAGCATTGGTGACGTGCGGGATCACCTGGACGGTACCGCCCAAAAAGTCACCGCGACGCTCGCGGGCAATCAGGCTCTTGTAAATGGCGCCCGTCGTAAAGTTAGAATCGCGGGTCAGGTTCTCGTCAATAAAGCGCTCGTAGTGGCCCAGGTCCAGATCGGACTCGTAGCCGTCCTCGGTCACAAAGACCTCACCGTGCTGGAACGGGCTCATGGTACCAGGGTCGACGTTCAGATACGGGTCGGCCTTCTGCATCGTCACCTTGTAGCCGCGTGACTTGAGCAAACGGCCCAGCGATGCCGCGGTAATGCCCTTGCCCAAAGACGAAACCACGCCGCCGGTCACAAACACATGCTTAGTCATATTGAATTACCTGCGCTTCCCGTAGAAGTTGTCCATACACATCTTACGGGTCTTCATTGTAATACTCGAGAAAGAAGCAGTTCGCCATTTTTCACCAAAGTGCTTGCATTTCTCCATCTCGAAACAAAACGCCGCCCGGGACCCGAGCGGCGTAACAACAACTTAGGCGGCAGATCGCTACCGATCGGCAAGCTCGTCCCTGAGCATATCCCGAACGAGCATACCCGCGCGGATGCCTTTCAGATACCACCCGCCACGCTCGGTAAGGCAAATACCATTTGCAAGCTGGCCGCCATCCTCGCTATAACGCGAAACGACCTCGATCAAACCGTCAGAATCCAAGCGCTCAATTGCGGCGCGGGCTCGATACGGAGACACTCCAACGTGCTCCGCAAGCGTTTTGCGCGAGAAGCCATATGTCCCGCCACTTTCGGATTGCTGGGCAATCTCCATCAACACCAGCACTTCGACACGCTTCATATCGTTGACACTCGCACGACCCTTGCCCGCCATGGCAGCCTCCTCTAACCGAGCACGAGCATCCAGCGCGCCGTGCACGACCGACACACCTCACGATGGCAGGTAATATCCATCATGCGGCATCCCGCTAAGGATGAAACAGTTACGATTATTGTATACCGCCCAAATTGTTTTTAGGCAGGTAAACGGCTATTTTTCGCCGAAATAGACGCTTTATTGATCAAAAAGCCGTACCGGGCGCTAACCCGATACGGCCAAAATGCGATGCAATTACCGCGATACTTCAAACTTAGCGATGGAAGAAACCACGACGCTCAAACTTGGGCTCACAGCACACGTTGATACCCAGTTTACGCAACACCGTCTCGTCCGTCGGCGAGATAATCACGCTAAAGAAGGCATCGCAACCGCGCAGCTGCTCCAGGCCCGAAAGGACACGAGCGGCCGTCTCGCTCGTAGCCGAGGTGATCGACAGCGCCATAAGCGTCTCGTCGGTGTGAAGGCGCGGGTTTTTGCTGCCCAGGAAATGCGTCTTGAGCTTGCTGATGGGCTCGATCGCCTCGTCGCTGATGACTTCAAGCTCAAGGTCGACGCCCGAAACATGCTTGAGAGCGTTCATAATGAGCGAACTTGCGGCGCCCAGGCGCGTGGAGGTCTTACCGGTCACCACGGAACCGTCCGGCATGACCATGGCGCCCACGGGACCACCCGTCAGTTGCTCCCTGGTTAAGGCCGCCGAGCGCGCCGGTGAGTAGTTCTTATCGATGCCGGCCTTCTTCATAATAATCTTGAGACGGTCGACTTGCTCATCGCCCACGCCGGTACGGCGCACATTTTCGACCGCGGTAAAGTAGCGGCGGACGATCTCCATCTTGGAAGCGTCGCGGCAGGCATCGTCATCGGTGATGGCAAAGCCGACCATATTGACGCCCATGTCCGTGGGACTCTGGTAGGGGCTCTTGCCTAGGATCTTTTCCATCAGGGCACGGACCACCGGGAAGGCCTCGACGTCGCGGTTGTAGTTGACCGTGGTCTTGTTGTAGGCCTCAAGGTGAAAGGAATCGATGATGTTGGCATCGTCGAGGTCCGCCGTGGCGGCCTCGTAGGCAATATTGACCGGATGCGTCAGGGGAAGATTCCAGACCGGGAAGGTCTCAAACTTGGCATAACCGGCGGCGGTGCCGTGCTTATGCTCGTGATACAGCTGTGAGAGGCAGGTGGCGAGCTTGCCCGAGCCAGGGCCGGGCGCCGTCACGACAACGAGCGGACGCGTGGTCTCGACGAACTCGTTCTTGCCGTAGCCTTCGTCAGAAACGATCAGATCGACGTCGTGCGGATAGCCCTCAATGGGATAGTGCAGCTTGGCGGGAATGCCGAGTGCATTCAGACGATTGCGGAAGACGTCGGCAGCGGGCTGACCGGCATACTGCGTGATAACCACGGCCGCGACAGCAAAACCGTTGCCGCGGAACAGGTCGACCAGGCGCAAGACGTCCTCGTCATAGGTAATGCCCAGGTCGCCACGGGCCTTGTTCTTCTCGATATGGTTTGCATTGATTGCGATGATGACCTCGACGTCGTCGGCAATGCTCTTGAGCATGCGGAACTTGCTGTCCGGCTCAAAACCCGGCAGCACGCGACTCGCATGATAGTCGTCAAACAGCTTGCCGCCAAACTCCAAATAGAGCTTGCCACCAAACTGCGAGATGCGCTCCTTAATGTGAGCAGCCTGCAGCTCGATGTACTTCGCGTTGTCGAAACCCTGGCGCATGTGTGGCTCCCGTCCCGTTTCCATTTAATGTCCTAGGCGATTATAACGGAGCCCGCCCTCCCCGATACCCAGACCATCAACAGGCACCAACCAAACATGCCCATCGCGACCACCGGGGACCCGGGGTAGCTAATTTGAAGCAATGACCAAGTCACTCCGCACCAACAATGGAAACGTCACAGGCAGAGCCAAAGTCAACGAGCGCCCGCCAGAGCGAGCAATCTGCCCCCAGCACCAACAAGGGGAACGTCGCAGGTTGAGCATAAGTCAGCGAAAGCCCGCCAGAGCGAGCAAGGTGACGTGAAAGAGGAGGGCATGGGCCTTTTGGCCATGCCCGACGATTGAACGTCAGATTGCCGCTCTGGCGGGCTTGCAGCGTCGAGTGGTTCCGGCGTTTGGTAAAACCGCGGAACAAAAAAGCGCCCCCTCCCGCGCACGGAACGGGAGGGGGCTAAAGGTAGGAGTCTACCGGTGGGTTGACCCCACCGGACAGACGATGACCAGGTGATCCTTTACAGGATCGTCAAGGTTTCCGTGGGGTACCCGTTGGGTACTTAGAGCATCACGCAAGCGACGGTCAGGATGATGGCGCAGACGACGGAGAGAGCGACGATGAGCTTAAGGGCAAACTTGAGCCAGGTCGTCCACTCGATCTTGGCCAGGGCGAGACCGCCCATGATGGCGCCGGAGGTCGGGGTGAACAGGTTCACAACGCCGATGGCAGAGGAGAAGATCATGACCATGACCTCGGGCGAGAAGCCGAGCTTAACAGCCAGCGGTCCCATGATAGGCATGGAGACGGTAGCCATACCAGAGGTCGAGGGGATCAGGAAGGACAGGCCGAAGTAGACCAGGAAGCTCATGGGAGCGAAGATCACGCCGGACAGGCCAGCCAGAGCATTGGCGGCAGCGTCGAGGACGTAGACGTCGAGGCCGGTGTTAGCCATGAGGACGGAGATACCACGGGCGAGGGCGATGACGAGAACAACGGACATCATGTCGGCAGCGCCGGTGATGAAGGTGTTAACGATCTGCTTCTCGGACAGGCCACCGATGATACCGATCAGGACGGCCATGAGGAAGAACCAGGTGGAAGCCTCGTCGAAGTACCACTGACCAATGGGCAGGCCGGTGATCAGGGCAGACCAGCCCTGGACGACGGCGTTACCGTCGGCGTCGTAGACAGCGCCAGCGTCGAAGAAGTTGGCGACGCCCTCGTTGAGGTCGGCCAGCGGAATGAAGCCGACGATCATGACGACGAAGGTGAAGGCAAAGGCGATCAGAACACCCTTCTGACGACCGGTGAGCTTGACCTCATTGTGAACCTCGGAAGCAGCCTTGCCGTGAGCCTCTTCGGCGTCCTTGAGCTCCTGCATCGACAGGATGGTGGAACCCTTGTCAGCCTTGACCTTCTTGGCATAGCTCATGACGAAGAAGATGGACATGGCAGTGGTAACAATCCACAGGACGGCACCGAGGCCGATGATGATGGACTGGTTGACCTCAATGCCAACGCCGGTCAGAGCGTCGACGGCAGCGCCGACGGCGAACGGGTTAACCGTGGAGCCCAGGCAGCCGCAGCCAGCGCCGAGCAGGACGGTGGCGGCACCGACCATCGGGTCGAAGCCAGCGGCCATCATGGTAGCGGCAAGCAGGGCGTAGAAGGGAACGGTCTCCTCGCACATACCATAGGTGGTACCACCGAGGGAGAAGATGAGCATCAGCACGGGAATGAGCATGATCTCGTTACCCTTAAGCTTCTGCACCAGGACGGCGATGCCGTTGTCCAGGGCGCCGGTCTCGGTCATCATACCGAGGAAGCCGCCGAGGATCATAACGAAGAGGCAGACGGGCAGAGCGTCAGCGAAGCCCAGAATCGGGGCGGTGCAGAAATCGCTCAGACGGGCGGCAGTAACCTCGCCGCCGGACGTGCCGGAGACGATAACGGTAATCACTGCAACAATTGCCAGCAGAGCAAGAAGAATGGTGAACGATGAAGGCATACCGCGCTTTTTCTTAGCGGTCTCAGTCATAGTTCTCATCCCCCCTTCATAAATCATTTACTGATCTCGCCCGAAGCGGCTCTTCCGTGCCGTGCCCGCCGCTTGATGCGAGATTTTTACCAGATAAAACCGCTCGGGGTGTGCTGTAATACACCCCGAGCAGGATGCTAGATGCTCTTACTTGAGCGTGGCGTACATGACAGCCTTAATGGTGTGCATGCGGTTCTCGGCCTCGTCGAAGACCTTGGAAGCGGGGCTCTCGAAGACCTCGTCGGTGACCTCCTGCTCGGTGATGCCGAACTGCTCGCACTTCTCGGCGCCAATCGTGGTGTTGGTATCGTGGAAGCTGGGCAGGCAGTGCAGGAAGATGGCACCCGGGTTGGCCATAGCCATGACCTCGGAGGTGACACGATACGGGGTGAGCTGAGCGATGCGCTCGGCCCAGACCTCGTCAGGCTCGCCCATGGAGACCCACACGTCGGTGTAGATAACGTCGGCACCGGTGACGCCGTCCTTGACGTCGGTGGTCAGCTTGATGGTGCAACCGTTGGCCTCGGCGATGGGCTTGCAGGCCTCGATGACGTCGTCAGCGGGCATGCACTCCTCGGGGCCGCAGGCCACGAAGTTCATGCCAAGCTTGGAGCAGACAACCATGAGGGAGCGAGCAACGTTGTTCTTGCAGTCGCCCATGAAGACGAGGGTCTTGCCCTTGATGTCGTAGTTGAAGTTCTCCTGGACGGTCAGGATGTCGGCGAGCATCTGGGTGGGATGCCACTCAGTGGTCAGGCCGTTCCACACGGGCACGCCGGACTTAGCAGCGAGCTCCTCGACGTCGTCCTGGGCAAAGCCACGGAACTCGATGCCGTCATACATGCGGCCGAGAACGCGGGCGGTGTCCTCGATGGACTCCTTCTTGCCCATCTGCGACGAACCCGGATCGAGGTAGGTGACACCCATGCCCAGATCCATGCCGCCGACCTCGAAGGCGCAGCGGGTACGAGTGGAGGTCTTCTGGAAGAGCAAAACGATGTTCTTGCCCTCGAGATAGCGGTGCGGAACGCCAGCGCGCTTCATGTCCTTGAAGTTCTTGGAGAGCTTGAGCAGGTACTCGATCTCCTCGGTGGTGAGGTCGAGGAGCTTGAGGAAGCTACGGCCGGAGAGGTTAACACCCATGGTTCGTTTCCTTTCGAAGAAATGAATTACGTAAGTAATTAGTGTTGCCCGTTTGACGGGCGAAACCGGTGCGGTTGTAGGGGGACCGCACCGGAAACGGAAAGACTTAGAGGTCCTCGCGCCAGAAGGGCATGCTCATGCAGCGCGGGCCGCCGCGGCCGCGGGAGAGCTCGGCGGAGGGCACGACGAGAAGGTCCAGGCCCTCCTTGTACAGCACGTCGTTGGTGACGGTGTTGCGGGCGTAGACGCAGATCTTGCCTGGCTCGACGCACAGGGTGTTGGAGCCGTCGTTCCACTGCTCGCGGGAGGCCGCGATCGGGTCGCCGCCGCCGCAGGGGATCAGCTTGACCTGGTCGACGCCGGTGGCGTCCTCCAGGACGTGCTCGAGGGTGTCCTCGATCAGGCGGATGTTCACGTCGCCCGGGTTCTTGCCGGCGGTCAGCTCGTAGACGCGCAGGGTGCCCATGATGGCGGGGTGGATCGTGAACTTATCGACGTCGATCTGGGTGAAGACCGTGTCGAGGTGCATGAAGGCGCGCGAGACCGGGATGTCGAAGGCAAGGATGCGCTCGACCTTGGAGTCGGAGTTCCAGAAGATGTTCTGGGCCATGATGTCGATAGCGGCGGCCTGGGTGCGCTGGGAGATGCCGACGGCGAGGGTCTTCTCGTTGATGTTCAGCACGTCGCCGCCCTCGGTGTGGAACTGGCAGTCGCGGCGGAAGTACAGGGAGACGTCCTTGTAGTCGGGGTGGTACTTGAAGATGTACTTGCCGTACAGGGTCTCGCGGTTGCGGGTGACCGAGTACATGCGGTTGAGGTTGACGCCCTCGCCGACGACCGCGAACGGGTCGCGGGTGAAGTAGAGGTTGGGCATCGGGTCGATGATCAGGTCGGACTCGGACTCGGAGTTGACCAGGGAGTCGAGGGTCGTGGACGCCGTGAGGGGCATGTCGATCTCGGCCTTGGTCATGCCGGCCATGGTCTTCTTGACGAACTCGAGGTTGTCCTCGATGGAGTCCAGCTTCTCGCGGACGATCTGCGGCATGTGCTGGCCGCGGATGCCGGCCTCGGCGATGTACTGGTCGGTGAACTCGGCGCGGGCGCCGGGGACCTGGTCGAACACCTCGGCGACGAGGTTCTCGAGGTAGAGCACCTCGACGCCCTGGTCCCTCAGGATCTGGGCGAAGGTGTCGTGCTCCTGCTGTGCGACCTCCAGGAACGGGACGTCGTCGAACAGGAGTCGCTCGAGCTCGTCGGGCGGCAGGTTGAGGAGCTCGTCGCCGGGACGGTGCAGGCAGACCTTCCTGAGCTTGCCGATCTCGGAAGGCACGTGCAGACCTTTCGTCATGGCCTCCTACCTTTCTTTCGGGCCCCTGTCAGGGCCGATTCGTTAGCGCCCCTCCGTGTGAGGCGTTATTGCTGACGACATATTTATATCCAAATTCAGTCCATACTTCCACCTTGCCCCCGAACGGTTTTATATGAGGGGTGAACGGCATACACATATACTTCACGCATGGCACACTTTGATTTAATAAAGTTTATTTACGTGCTTAAACGCTTTTTTAACCGATAAATCAATTGAAACTAATCTTTGTTAAACCACCCTCAAATTGCATATTTCACGCAACGATATGAATAGAATTCGCAATTCTCGCTGTGTCTCAACCATTTTGATTTTTATTCAGAAAAAAGTGCGTCCTATTCATTTTTGACAAACAGATTACCGTTTACCAGACGTTGGATACCGTTCACCGGAAGCTCAGTATAAGGCCCATCGAATACCCGATCGATCTTGCGTCTCCATTTGTAACAACTTGACTTTTTCGGCAGCAAAGACAAACAGACCCGTTCCCCAAAAGGGAGCGGGTCTGCATTCGGTACACCTAGGGTCCAGCAAGGTTTAGGCCTTCGAGAACCTCAAGGGACTAGCGATCGAGCTCGGCCAGGGCCTCGCCCAGAAGCCTCAGGCCCTCGCGCAGAACGCCCTCGCTCGCGCAGTAACCCAGGCGCGCTCCGCAGGGAAGCTCAAAGCGGCTGCCGGGTACCAGCAGCACTCCCCTCTCTGACAGCAGGCGCTTACAGAACTCCTCGTCGTCCTCGGGAATGTCAAGCTGGATAAACGAGGTAGACACGCCCTGCGGGGCCGTCCAGGAAACGCGATGTTGCGTGTCGATCCAAGCTTGTGCGATATCGCGATTGCCAAACACGATCTTGCGATTGCGCTCGAGGATCTTGTCCTTGTGCTCAAGCACATAGGTCGCCAGGGCATCGTTGAACACGCCGCCGCAAATCATGGTGTAATCGCGATAGGTACGGATGCGGTTGGACACCTCTTCGTCGGCCACGACCCAGCCCACGCGGGCCGCGGGCGTCGAATAGGTCTTGGACACCGAGTTGGTGACAATGGCCCTCTCGTACACGTCGGCCATCGACATAAAGGACTCGGTGTTCTCGAGCGGCAGATACACCTCGTCGCACAGCACGTAGGCGCCAACCGAACGGGCAATCTCGGCAATCTGACCGAGCGTATCGGCATCGAGCACCGTACCGATGGGGTTCGATGCGTTATTGATGCAGATGAGCTTGGTATTGGGGCGAACGAGGCGCTTGAGCTGTTCGATATCGGGTTTCCATCCGAGCTCCTCGCGAAGCTCCCAATACTCGACCTCGGCACCGAGCGTACGCGGAATCTCATAGAGCGACGCATAGGTAGGCCACTCGGCAATCACGTGATCGCCGGGCTCGACAACGGCCATGATGGCGTTGAGGTTGGCACCCGTGCAGCCATTGGTCTGCAGAATGTGATCGGGATTGACCTCGCGACGATACAGCTTGGCGACCTCGACCTTAAACTCCGGCGAACCCTCGATCCAGCCGTAGTTCATCTTCTCGCGATCAAGGCGCTCGTAGAACGTGGCGCCGTCCCGCTCGTCAAGCGCACGAAGCTCGCCCATGGTCAGCGACGAAATCGTCGACTGAGCAATGTCCCACGTAGCGCTCTTCTCCCAAACGTTAAGCCACTCCTCAACGCCAATCGTCTTGATATCCATGGCTAGGCTCCAATCGCTAGAATACGGGAATGATGCCGGCAAAGGTCATGGGAATCGAGATGATGCCCAAAAGGCGAAGAAGCCGACACCGTTGGGGTATCAACGTGACTGCCCCTAGACATATGGCCCACTTTTCTGATGTTAATTTAGCGTCATTAGACAAGAATGGGACGGTGCGAAAAACCCGCACCGCCCCATTGGGAGACATCTAATGGCAGCTAGATGTTTGTATTAAGACCCGTACGGTCTATGAAAACCTTAGAGGTCCTCGCGCCAGAAGGGCATGCTCATGCAGCGCGGGCCGCCGCGGCCGCGGGAGAGCTCGGCGGAGGGCACGACGAGAAGGTCCAGGCCCTCCTTGTACAGCACGTCGTTGGTGACGGTGTTGCGGGCGTAGACGCAGATCTTGCCTGGCTCGACGCACAGGGTGTTGGAGCCGTCGTTCCACTGCTCGCGGGAGGCCGCGATCGGGTCGCCGCCGCCGCAGGGGATCAGCTTGACCTGGTCGACGCCGGTGGCGTCCTCCAGGACGTGCTCGAGGGTGTCCTCGATCAGGCGGATGTTCACGTCGCCCGGGTTCTTGCCGGCGGTCAGCTCGTAGACGCGCAGGGTGCCCATGATGGCGGGGTGGATCGTGAACTTATCGACGTCGATCTGGGTGAAGACCGTGTCGAGGTGCATGAAGGCGCGCGAGACCGGGATGTCGAAGGCAAGGATGCGCTCGACCTTGGAGTCGGAGTTCCAGAAGATGTTCTGGGCCATGATGTCGATAGCGGCGGCCTGGGTGCGCTGGGAGATGCCGACGGCGAGGGTCTTCTCGTTGATGTTCAGCACGTCGCCGCCCTCGGTGTGGAACTGGCAGTCGCGGCGGAAGTACAGGGAGACGTCCTTGTAGTCGGGGTGGTACTTGAAGATGTACTTGCCGTACAGGGTCTCGCGGTTGCGGGTGACCGAGTACATGCGGTTGAGGTTGACGCCCTCGCCGACGACCGCGAACGGGTCGCGGGTGAAGTAGAGGTTGGGCATCGGGTCGATGATCAGGTCGGACTCGGACTCGGAGTTGACCAGGGAGTCGAGGGTCGTGGACGCCGTGAGGGGCATGTCGATCTCGGCCTTGGTCATGCCGGCCATGGTCTTCTTGACGAACTCGAGGTTGTCCTCGATGGAGTCCAGCTTCTCGCGGACGATCTGCGGCATGTGCTGGCCGCGGATGCCGGCCTCGGCGATGTACTGGTCGGTGAACTCGGCGCGGGCGCCGGGGACCTGGTCGAACACCTCGGCGACGAGGTTCTCGAGGTAGAGCACCTCGACGCCCTGGTCCCTCAGGATCTGGGCGAAGGTGTCGTGCTCCTGCTGTGCGACCTCCAGGAACGGGACGTCGTCGAACAGGAGTCGCTCGAGCTCGTCGGGCGGCAGGTTGAGGAGCTCGTCGCCGGGACGGTGCAGGCAGACCTTCCTGAGCTTGCCGATCTCGGAAGGCACGTGCAGACCTTTCGTCATGGCCTCCTACCTTTCTTTCGGGCCTTACTGGCCGAATGTATCAGCGCCCCTCCATATGGGACGCTGCTTGCTGACAGCTCTAGTTATATCCAAATTCCATTCGTAATGCTACCTCGCCCCCGAACGGTCAGCAAAGTACGATGAACGGTATATCGCATATGATTTCCCATGATGCACTTCAGTTTCGTAAAGCAGATTTTCCTAGGTAAACGTTATTTTTCTAGGAAATCAAGCTTGAACACTCAAAGTAATCCATGATTCAAAATTGCATAGTGAAAACGGTTTTCTGCATATATATGACGCTTGCCCTCGATTCGACCTACATTCGATTATATTCAGCTTGCTATCATTCTTATTCATACATTCTCACCAGTTGAGTGAGGATATAGATCGCTTGCTCAAAGCACCGGACGTTAGTGCTTCGGCTTGTCAGCGTAAGAAGTAGGTAAAGATACCGTTCACGCGATACGTCCGTGCCAGCGGTCGACTAAATTGAGACAATAATGAATTAGAGTTAGGCTACCGTCCCCTGCGGGGACTGAACGGACAGATGCATATGCCGAGCAAAATCGAAAAGAAGCAAAAGGCCGCTAAGCTGCGCAAGCCGCCGCGCGACTTCTCGTACACGCAAAACCGAGAGCTTAGCTGGCTGCGCTTTGACAACCGCGTGCTTGACGAAGCCTTCGACGAAACCGTTCCGCTGTTCGAGCGTCTAAAGTTCGTGTCGATTTTCGAGTCTAACCTCGACGAGTTTCTCATGGTGCGTGTGGGCGGCCTGTCCGATCTGGCAGAGCTCAAAAAACAGCCTGTCGACAACAAGAGCAATATGACCGCCTCCGAACAGGTCGATGCTGTCATGGCAGAGCTGCCCGGGCTCCTTACCCGTTGGGAGTCCATCTTTAAGAGCATCGAGGGCAAGCTCGACGCTCTGGGCGTTCACCGCGCCCGCATCGATTCGCTTACGCCCGAGGAGCGCACCTTCGTAACCCGCTACTTCCAAGCCTACGTGTCGCCGGTCATCTCGCCGTTGGTCATTGACCCGCGCCATCCCTTCCCCAACCTGCGCAACGGCGCACTCTATCTGGCTTGTGGCCTGGACGGCGTCACCGACGAGGAGAGCCTGCTGGGCCTTATCGAGATTCCCGCCTCGATGAACCGTGTGGTCGAGGTCCCCTCGCCCACCGGCACCTACTCCTACATCTTGCTCGAGGACGTCATCCTCGCCTGCCTGGACAGCTGCTTTGGCTCCTATAAGCCGCTGGATCGCGCGCTGATCCGCGTCACCCGCAATGCCGATATCGACCCGGACGGCGAGGGCGTCGAGGAGGAAGAGGATTACCGCCAGCACATGAAGCGCATCCTCAAGAAGCGCCTGCGCCTGCAGCCGGTGGTGCTCGCCGTATCGGGCTCGCTCGAGAAGGCAACGCTCAAGACCATCCGCAAGGCGCTCGAGCTTTCTCGCCGCTCGGTCTTTACCTGCGATATCCCCCTTGACCTGGGCTACGTCTTTGGCATTGAGGGCAAGATTCCCGAGCACCTACGCAACGAGCTGCTCTTTACGCCGTTTAAGCCGCAGCCCAACCCCACCATCGACATGTCCCGTTCCATCCGCGAGCAAGTGTTGCAGGGCGACAAGCTGCTCTTTTATCCCTACGAGGCCATGAATCCGTTCCTGGACCTGGTGCACGAAGCAGCCTACGACCCCGAGTGCATCTCGCTGCGCATCACGCTCTACCGCGTGGCCAAACAGAGCCGCCTGTGCGAGTCGCTCATCGATGCTGCCGAAAACGGCAAAGAGGTCACGGTGCTCATGGAGCTCCGCGCACGCTTTGACGAGCAGAACAACATCGAGTGGGCCGAGCGTCTGGAAGAGGCCGGCTGCACCGTTATCTACGGCTCCGAGGGCTTTAAGTGCCACTCCAAGATCTGCCAGCTCACCTATCGCGAGGGCATGGCGCTCACCCGTCTCACGCTGTTGGGCACCGGCAACTTTAACGAGAAGACGGCCAAGCTCTACAGTGACTTTATGCTCATGACCGCCCATCCCGGTATCGGCGAAGACGCCAACCTGTTCTTCCGCAACCTGTCTCTGGGCAACCTGCGCGGCGACTACCGCTTCCTGGGCGTGGCGCCCGTCGGACTGAAACCGCTCATCATGCGCGGCCTGGACCGCGAGATTCAGCGCGCCCTTGTCGGCGAGCCCGCCCGCGTGTTCTTTAAGCTCAACTCGCTGACCGACCGCGAGGTTATCGATAAGATCGCTGAGGCATCGTGTGCCGGTGTGCGCGTGGACATGATCATCCGCGGCATCTCGTGTCTCAAGCCCGGTATTCCGGGAAAGACCGAGAACGTGCACGTGCGCTCCATCGTCGGACGTTTTTTGGAGCATGCGCGCGTCTATGCCTTTGGCGTGGACTCGGACATGATCTACCTGAGCTCGGCAGACATGATGACGCGCAACACCGAGCACCGCGTGGAGATCGCCTTCCCCGTGCTCGACCCCACCTGCCGCGCCCTGGTGCACGAGTACATGGGCATGCAGCTGCGCGACAACGTGAAGGCACGCAGCCTGACGAGTGACGGCACCTGGGTTCCGGTTGAGCGCAAAGAGGACGAGAAACCCTTCAACTCGCAGGAAGCTCTGCTGGAGCGCGCGTATCGCAACGCCGAGGCCGACACCGAGGCAGAACCCGCGCTCGCATCCCAGCCTGAGCCCGAGCCGCAGCCGGCCGCTCCCGAGGTCCAGAAGGTCCGAGCGACCGTTATCGAGCCCGAACCTGCTCCCGCAGCCCAACCTCAGGCACCCACAACAACCCCCGAGAGCAACGCGCGTCACAAGAAGCCCGCTGGCAAAGCCAAGGCCATCGAGCGCCATCGCCCCGGCCGCGTGCGCATGGGCTTGGGTCTGATCGGCCTAGGCCTTAAGACGCTCATTACCGGCAAGACGAAATAGACGTTTGTAGAAGCGCCCCGTATTTGAGGAATGCCCCAGATACGGGGCGCTTTTCCCTGCTACCATGGTTGCGGACAAATCCGCGAATGACAGGCAGGAATATGAAGCTCACCATAGAATCGATGACGTACGGCGCCGACGGTCTGGCACATGCCGACAACGGCAAGGCCACATTTGTGCAAGGCGCCGTGGCGGGCGACACCGTCGAAGCCGAGATCGTGCAGGACGGCAAGTCGTTTATGCGCGCCCGCACGACCGAGATTCTGGAGCCAAGCCCCGATCGCATTCAGCCTCCCTGCCCCTTCGTGGGCATCTGCGGCGGTTGTTCGTGGGGCAACCTCTCGCGCACCGCTCAGCTTGCCGCCAAAGAGCAAAACCTGCGCTCCACGCTCGAGCGCATTGGCAAGTTCACCCCCGACCAGGTCAACGAACTTGTCCAGCCTATCCGCCACACCAAGGACGACTGGGGCTACCGCAATAAAATTGAGTTGGAGCCCGCCCTCGTCAACGGTCGCGTGCGCCTTGGCATGCACGGCGTCGATCCCAGCAAGATCGTGACCGTCGATGCATGCCCGCTGTTCGATAAGCGTTTTCCCAAGGCGCTCAAATCGGTCGTCGGCGCGCTCAACTATCTGAGCGGCAGCCACGACCTGGGTCTGGAGCGCGTGGGCATTCGCGCTTCGCGCCGCACCAAGGCACTCGAGGTCGCGCTTTGGACGCCCACAGGCTCCTTCCCACGCCCACAGGTCTCGCGCGTTCTGGCAGACGCCGCACATCCCACGAGCGTCGTGCGCGTCATGAGCAAGGGCGAGAAGAAGGCCCGCCGCGTTTCCAAGGTGGAGATGCTCGCCGGCGAGGGCTCCTGGACCGAGAATATCGCTGACGGCCAGATGCGCCTGTCCGCCCCGTCGTTTTTCCAGGTCAACACCAAGGGCGCCGAGATTTTGATCGAACTCGTTATGGACGCACTCGATCCGCAGGAAGACGAGCTTGCCGTGGATCTGTACTGCGGCGCCGGCACCTTTACCCTGCCGCTCGCCCGCCGCTGCGACTTTGTTGCCGCCGTCGAGGCCTACGGTCCGGCCGTGCGCGACCTGCGCCGTAACCTCGAGATCAACAAGCTCGACAACGTCGACGTCATCGGCGGCGATGCCGTGCGCGAGTTCCCCGACCAGGACGCCGATGTCCTAGTGGTCGACCCGCCGCGTGCAGGTCTGGCGCCCGAGGCCATCGACCTCATCGCCAGCACGAGTGCGCGCGATGTCGCCTATGTGAGCTGCGACCCTGCCACCCTGGCACGCGACCTCAAGCGCTTTGTCGAGGAAGGTACCTTCTCCCCCGTCAAGATCACACCGGTCGACCTGTTCCCGCAAACCTTCCACTGCGAAACCGTCGTCCACCTCAAGAGCAACTAGACTGTTTGCCCAAGGCCACGCCCGATGATTTTTCTGGGACGGGGATTTAATAATCAATTTGTACCGAATGATTATTTAATCCCCGTCCCTTTTTAAACATTGGGAAATCGAGCGTGGCAAGCGCATGTCTTCGGGGTATAAGACGGCTAAGTGTATGCCGCCTTACGAAAGGAACTCTCATGCCCAGCGTTGCCGTTCTCGCCGCCGATGGCTTTGAAACGATTGAATGCCTGACCATGGTCGACGCCATGCGTCGCGGCGGCGTGCGCGCCACGCTCGTCTCGATCATGCCCACGCGCGAGGTCGTGAGCTCGCTGCAGATTCCCGTGACCTGCGATGCGCTCTTTGACGAGATCGACTTTGACGAGTACGACTGCGTCGTGCTGCCCGGCGGCCTGCCCGGTGCCACCAACCTGCGCGCCGACCAGCGCGTCTGCGACGTAGTCTGCGATTTCGCCGCGACCAAGCACGTTGCCGCCATCTGCGCCGCCCCGTTTATCCTAGGCGAGCTTGGTCTACTCGAGGGACGCCGCGCCACGTGCTTCCCCGGCTTTGAGAAGAGCTTCCCCGAGGGCACCTATACCGGCGAGAAGGTCACGCAAGACGGCAATATCATCACTGCCAGCGGCATGGCACAGTCACTCCCCTTTGCCTTGGAGCTGCTGCGCACGCTCGCCGGCGAAAAGGCCGTCGAGAAGGTCGCCGAGGGCATCCAACTATGATTTTGGCTTCGCAATCGCCGCGCCGCATAGAGCTGATGCGCGAGGCGGGCTATAACATTCGCGTAATTCCCGCAGACATCGATGAAACGCCTTTTGATGGCGAAGCTCCGCTTACGCTCGTCGAGCGCTTGGCGCGTGCCAAAGCTGCTGCCGTCGCGGCCGAGCATGCCGAGCCCAACGAACTGACCGTCGCGGCCGATACTATTGTCACCTTTGACGGCCAAATATTGGGTAAGCCGGCAAACGAGGACGAGGCGCGCACCATGCTCCGCGAGCTTTCGGGTCGCACGCACCAGGTGGCGACCGGCGTCTGCATCGTTAAAGCCGGCGACGCTACAGCTCCGCATGCCGCCGAGAGCCTGTCGTTTGTCGATGTGACCGACGTGACGTTCTATGAGCTTACCGAAGAGCAGATTGAGCGCTATGTCGCCTCCGGCGAACCCATGGACAAGGCCGGAGCCTACGGCATCCAGGGCACAGGCGGCCGCATGCTCGTGCATGACATTTCGGGCGACTTCTACAACGTGGTGGGCTTGCCCATCGCCCGCGTCGCACGCGCGATTCAAAAACTCTCGTAATTGCATCTGGCGCTGGGTATCCCCCAGCGCCTACAATTTTGCCGTACCGTACGGATCCCGACCGGGCATAAGGCCCGGCGGAAAACCGATAGGAGAAAATATGGACACACTGCTCGAAGCCATCGATGTTTGCAACGTCGATGGCTTTTGCTTTGGCAACTATACGGACGAGGAGGCTGGCACCGGCTGTACCGTAATCGTGGCGCCCGAGGGTGCCACTGGTGGCGTTGACGTACGCGGTGGCGCCCCCGCTTCGCGCGAGACCGATTTGCTGCGTCCCGAGAACACCGTCGACAAGGTCCACGCCGTCTGCCTTTCGGGTGGATCGGCCTTTGGCCTCGAGGCTGCAAGCGGCGTCGCTCGCGAGCTTGAGAGCCGCGGCATCGGCCTTCCCGTCGGCCCCACGCAGGTGCCTATCGTGTGCTCCAGCTGCATCTTCGACCTCGCCTTTGGCGACCCCACCGTGCGCCCCGACATCGAGGCCGGTGCCGCCGCAGTGCGCGAGGCGCTCGACCACACCCCTGCCTCGCTCGAGCAGGGCAACGTGGGCGCCGGCACCGGCGCCACCGTAGGCAAGCTCATGGGACCTGCCACCTGCATGAAGGCCGGTCTCGGAGCTGCCGCCGTGGCGCTCGGCCCCGTCAAGGTGGGCGCTGTGGTCTCGGTCAACGCCTGCGGCAACGTCGTCGACCCGACCACTGGCGAATGGGTCGCCGGCATGCGCGCCGCAGCCGATAGCGACCAGATCGTCGACATGGAACTCGCCGCCTTTGCCGCCGCAGGCTCTATGCAGATGCCGCTCGACCGCACCAACACCACCATCAGCTGTATCGTCACCAACGTGGAGCTCACCAAGGCCCAGGCCACCAAGGTCTCCCAGATGGCAGCAGACGCCTACGCGCACGCCATCCGCCCCACACACACCACCAACGACGGCGACACCATCTACACCCTTGCCAGCGGCAAACTGGGTGCCCAGGCAAGCGCCGCCGTTCCCCTAGACCTGCTGGGCATGCTCGCAGTAAGGGCCCTAGAAGCTGCCATCGTAAACGGAGCCAAAACCGCCAAAACCTCCCACGGCATCCCCGGCGCCGCGAAGTAAACTAACTCGTCCGGTTGCCCGGTGGGTCTTGGTTATGTTTGCTGCTCTACAGTCCTGGCTCGCACGAAGAGCACATTAAGTGCTCTTCGGCTCGTGCGGAACTCGCGACAAACATAACCAAGACCCACCGGGCAACCTACTCAACTAAATCCCTTTCAGCCCAGGCCCCTGTGTACCGCGCGTCTAAGATCTTCAAATTCTGGCAGCCTGACAATCGATTCTTGTAGCAGAGGCCCCTTGGCCTTTAGTTTGATACAAGTTCCGCACGAGCCGGAAAGCACTTAATGTGCTTTCCGTGCGAGCAGGACTGTTCGCAGTAGCAAACTAAAGGCCAAGGGGCCCAGTCAACCCATCAGCAGCGATTACTCAGCAGCTAGTTGAATTTGAAGATCTTTGAGGCAAGACGGTATAGGCCGAGCGTGGTTTTGTCTCCGGCACGACCGCGCAGGTTGGTGAAGAAGCCGACCACGCCGTAGCGGGCACGACGATACATGCGCTCGTCGTAGGCCTTCAAATCACTCCACAACGTCTTCAGGCGCTCGTCGGCACAATCCTCGTCGGAAAGCTTAGTAAGCACCGAGCAGATTGCCATCATCATGGTGAAATAGCCCATCATGTACGAGCGCAGACGCGACGACTCGACATCGCTGTACAGGTGGAACGACTCCATCATGATGCGCGTCACGCGAAACTGTTGGTCCAGACGCTTGACCATCGTGGCCTCGTTGACGCTTTGGCCCTCACGGCCGATAAAGTAGCGATAGAGGTCGATGTCGGCGTAGTACATGGTCTTGCAGCGCGGTAGCGGCACGTAGGCGTAGATGTTGTCTACATAGAACGTGTGCGGCGGCATAGGCAGATTGGACGCGCGCAGCACATCCGTGCGATAGCACAGGCTGTGCATGAGCAGATTCTGGTCCAGACGGAAATGGCCAATCTGGTCCCAGGTAAAGATCTTTTTTCGCGGCAGGGCAAACTTGTAGCCAATAGCGGTATGCGTACCCTCGTAAACCTTCTCGTACACATAGTTCGAGATAAAGAGATCGACGCGCTGGTCGCGCTCCTCAAAACCGCGCAGGATCGAAAGCATGGTCGACAGAGCTGCGCCATCGAGCCAGTCGTCCGAGTCGACAACCTTGTAATAGGTGCCCTGTGCCTCGCGCAGACCCGAGAGGACGGCGATACCGTGGCCGCCGTTCTCCTGGTGCACCGCGCGGATGATTCCAGGATAACGGGCCTCCCACTCATCGGCCTTGGCGGCCGTCTCGTCCTTGGAGCCGTCGTCCACCACGATAATCTCGATATCGGTGGCGTAATTGCTCCCCTCCAAGATGGAGGTGATGCAATGGTCCATGTCCTTGGCGGCGTTATACGAGGGAATACCGAATGTTATGACTTTATGCATGGCAGGCGATAATCTCATCCGAAAGATCGAGGGCAGAGTTGGTCACGGCATCCATATCGTAGTAACGATACTCGGCCAGGCGACCCACCGGGTGGAAGTTCGTCAGGTTCTGGACGCGCTCAAGATAGCGCTCATAGAGCTCGCGGTTCTCGGGCTCCAGAATGGCGTAATAGGGCGTCTCGCCCGAGCCGGGCGTATAGGCCTTGGAATACTCCTTCATGATGGTGGTCTTGCCGGGCAGGACCTGGCCAGTCATGTTCTTGAACTCGGTGATACGCGTGTAATCCTCGCTCGTGGTGTAATTGACGGTGCCCACGGGCTGGAACTGGTCCATATCAAGCGTCTCGAACTTCATGTCGAGCGTACGGTACGGCAGAGCGCCCAGGTCGAGGTTGAACAGCTCGTCAAGCGGACCGGTGTAGACGATCTCGCCGCCATAGACCTTACCGTCGATCTTGACGGTGGTCTCGTCGATCTCGAAGAGGTCGCGGGCGTCCACGTCGCAGAACACATCAATCAGATCGTGGTCGAGCATGTGCTCGAACAGCGCGGTATAGCCGTCCTGCGGCATGCCCTGGAAGGGAGCCTGCGGGAAGTAGCGGTCATCGTCGCCCACAAAGACGGGAACGCGGCCGGTGATCGAGGGATCGATCTGGTCGGGTGTCTGACCCCACTGCTTCATGGTGTAATGCAAAAAGACGTTCTCGTAGACGTAATCGGCGACCTCGGCAAGATCCGGGTCGTTCTTCTTGCGCAGCTCCATGATGGGCACCTTGACGTCCTTGCCAAAGGTCTCCACGAGCTTCTGATACAGCTCCTCGCCGCGCTCATCACCAAAGGCGAGCTTGAGGCTCGCGTGGTTAAAGGGCACGGGCATAAGGGTGCCGTTGATATTGGCGAGCACCTTGTGCTGGTAGTCCGTCCACTTGGTAAAGCGCGACAGGAAATTGTGGACGCGCTCATTAAAGGTATGGTAGATGTGCGGACCATACTTGTGGACCAGGATCCCGGCCTCATCAGCGCAGTCGTAGGCGTTGCCCGCAATGTGGCTACGGCGCTCCAGAACGGCAACACGATAGCCGATGGTCTCGGCAAGACGGCGGGCACAAACGGCACCGGCATATCCGGCACCGACGACAATCATGTCGTATGCACCGGCGTTAAAGCCTTCAGGCAGGCCTGAGGTAATCTGCATCGATACTCCTTGTCAAAAGCCACGGGCTCGTTAGCTGGGCTTTTCTCGAACATTCTTCGAGACATATTTATCAGAGCGATTATAGCGCTAATGCGTCCTATAATGAGCTTGCCACACAAGGAAAGCTCAAGCACCGCGGCGTACATAATTGAAAGGTAAACCCGCTAGCAGCGGGTTTATTCGTGAACAGCCGGGCGCCTGGAGCTTAGCGAAACGCTTGTAAGGAGTAACATGAGCGATTTCCTGAACCGTATGAAGTCTGCCGCCAAGGCCGACCTTAAGACGATCGTCCTGCCCGAGGGCGAAGATCCGCGCACCATCGTCGCAGCCACCAAGATCATCGAGGAGGGCCTGGCAAAGATCGTCATCCTGGGCAATCCCGACGAGATCAACGTTCCCGGCGCTACCGTCATCGACCCGCGCAATGCCGAGAAGCACGAGGAGTACGCGCAGAAGTTTGCCGAGCTCCGCGCCAAGAAGGGCGTCACCATCGAGCAGGCTCGCGCCCAGGTGATGGATGCTACCTACTTTGGCACCATGATGGTCAAGATGGGCGACGCCGACGGCCTGGTCTCCGGTGCCTGCCACTCCACCGCCGACACCCTGCGCCCCGCGCTGCAGATCCTCAAGACCGCCCCGGGCACCAAGCTGGTCTCGGCCTTCTTTGTGATGTGCACCGACACCCCGCAGTTCGGCACCGACGGCACGCTGATCTTCGCCGACTGCGGCCTCAACATCAACCCGTCCTCCGACGAGCTCTCCGAGATCGCCATCGCCTCCGCTCACTCCTGGTCCACCTTCATGGGCAACGTTGAGCCGCACGTGGCCATGCTCTCCTACTCCACCATGGGCTCCGCCGGCGGCGAGGTCGCCAAGAAGGTCCAGGAGACCGTGAAGTTCTGCAAGGAGAAGGCTCCCGAGCTCGCCATCGATGGCGACCTGCAGCTCGATGCCGCTATCGTCCCCACCGTCGCCCAGCTCAAGGCTCCCGGCTCCTCCGTTGCCGGCAAGGCCAACGTGCTGGTGTTCCCCGACCTCGAGGCCGGCAACATCGGCTACAAGCTGGTCCAGCGCTTCGCCGGCGCCGACGCTTACGGCCCCATCCTGCAGGGCATCGCCAAGCCGGTCAACGACCTGTCGCGCGGCTGCTCTGCCGACGACATCGTGGGTGTCGTGGCCATCACCGCCGTCCAGGCTCAGATGGCTGAGTAGCGGACGTATCCCCTCGGACCCTACAGGGTAAAGCTCTGAAAACGTCCTCGGACATGCATGAAACCCCCGCTGCGCACTTCGTGCGGTGGGGGTTTCATGCGTCCTGCGGAATGTTATCAGAGCTTTACCCTGTAGGGTCCCTGCCGCCACGTGGCAGTCAGGCTATCTGGAGTGGACGGCGGCTTGACTACGAGCTGAGTCTGAAAATCCGAACGGATGGGTGTCGTTGCTGAAAGTGCAGGCGTTGCCGGCGATGATCACTTTGGGACTGGAATTTCCGTATGCTAGTGAAAAGGCCTCCGGAGCTGTTGCTCTGGAGGCCTTTCGTTTACATGCAAACGGGTGCGTTAGTTGTTCTTGGTCAGGCGTTCGACGTCGTGGGCGATCATGTATTCCTCGTCGGTGGGGATGACCATGACCGTGACGGCGGAACCGGCGGCACTGATGACCTGCGGACCGTTGCCCACGGCCTCGCGGTTCTTGTTGTTGTCGATGCGCACGCCCAGCCACTCAAAGCAGTCGCAGAAGGCCTTACGGATCGACCAGTCGTTCTCGCCGATGCCGGCAGTAAAGGTGATGGTATCCACGCCCGCCATAGAAGCGATCATGGAGCCGGCCTGCTGCATAGCCTTGTAGGCGAACATATCGAAGGCGAGCAGGCAGCGCTCATCTCCCTCGGAAGCGCGCGTACGGATGTCGCGGGCGTCGTTGGAGATACCTGAGATGGCAAGCAGACCAGACTGCTTGTTCATCATGTCGTCGACTTCCTGGTAGCTGTAGCCGCCCTCGCGCTGCAGGTAGCACACGGTAGCCGGGTCGATAGAGCCGCAGCGGGTTCCCATTATCAGGCCGTCAAGCGGCGTGAGGCCCATCGTGGTGTCGCGGCACACGCCGTCCTCGATGGCTGCGAGCGAGGCGCCGTTGCCCAGGTGGCACGAAAGCAGGCGGTGGCAGCGCGAGCCCAGGATCTCCTTGGCCATCATCCACTCGTAGCGGTGGCTCGTACCGTGGGCGCCGTACTTGCGCACGTGGTACTTGTCGCACACGTCCTTGGGCAGGGCGTAGGTGTAGGCAACCTCGGGCATGGTCATGTGAAACGAGGTGTCGAAGACGGCCACGTTGGGCAGCTCCGGATACTTCTCACGGCAATACTCAATCGCCGCCGCCTCGCCGTAGTTGTGCAGCGGAGCAAGCGGTGCCACCTCGAGAATCTTAGCCATGACCTCGTCGTCGACGACCGCAGAATCATCGAAGTGCCAGCCGCCTTGAACGATGCGATGTCCAATGCCATCAATCGTAAAGTCGGTCTTCTCGAGCTCCTCGAGCACGCGAGCGATAGCAGAGCGATGATCGGGGAAGGGAACCTCCTCGGTCTGTTTGGCGCCACCGTTCTCGGAGTGGCCAAAGATGCCCATGTCCGATCCGATACGCTCGCAGTTGCCCTTGGCGAAAACCTCGCGGGTATCGGTATCCAAAAGCTGATATTTAAGGCTTGAACTGCCGGCGTTGACAACAAGTACGTTCATGAGACTCCTTTGCAGTGCAATACGGCCGACGCAGACCCCTTAAGGCGGCCGTATTTTAATAAGAAGTTATCATATCTTGATAAATAGCTATCAGCATATCGCCCAACGAGCGCAAAAGAGGGACTAAACGACACTTGGTCGTCCAGCCCCTCCCCTCTTGCAATTACTTGCCGTTGACGATGCGCTCGACGTCGGAAGCGATCATGAACTCCTCGTCCGTGGGGATGACGAAGATCTTGACCTTGGAATCCTTGGCAGACAGGCACCAAGCGCCGTCGCCACGCAGGGCGTTACGGGCATGGTCCATCTTGACGCCCATAAAGGCCAGACGGTCGGCAACGCCGGCGCGAACGGCCGGAGCGTGCTCACCGATGCCGGCGGTGAAGACCAGCGTGTCCATGCCGCACATGGAAGTGGCCATCTCGGCAGCCTTGGCGGCAATCTTGTAGACGAACATGTCGAAGGCGAGCTGAGCCTCGGGGTCGCCGGCGGCGGCAAGCTCCTCGACGTTGCGGCAGTCGTTGGTCTTGCCACCGGTCACAGCCAAAAGGCCGGACTTCTTGTTCATCATCTCGTCGACCTCGTCGAAGGTGTAGCCGCCCTCGCGCTGCAGGTAGCACACGGTAGCCGGGTCGATGGAGCCGCAGCGGGTGCCCATCATGACGCCGTCGAGCGGAGTGAGGCCCATAGTGGTATCCATGCACTTGCCGTCCTCGATGGCGCACAGGGAGGCACCGGAGCCGATGTGGCACACGACAACCTTGCGGGCCTCGCCGTTGGTCATCTCGGCGACCTTCTTGGAGATGTAACGATAGCTGGTACCGTGGGCGCCGTACTTACGAATGTGCAGCTTGTCGCAAACATCCTTGGGAAGGGCGTAGGTCTTGGCGACCTCGGGCATGTTGAAGTGGAAAGCGGTGTCATAGACCGTGACGTTGGGCAGGTCGGGATACTGCTCCAGGCAGAACTCGATAACGTTGGCCTCGGGGTTGTTGTGCAGCGGCGCCAGCGGGGCGACCTCACGGATCTTGGCGAGGACGTCCTCGTCGACGAGGGAGGAATCGCCAAAGTACCAGCCGCCCTGAACGATACGGTGGCCAATGCCCTCGATCTTGACGCCGTTGGCCTCGAGGTCCTTCAGGACGACCTCGATGGCGACCTTGTGGTCGGGGAACTCGATGTTCTCGGTCACCTTCTTGGAGCCGTTGGCAGCGTGGGTGAAGGTACCGCCGGTAAAGCAGACGCGCTCGCAGGAGCCCTTTGCGCACACCTTGTGGGACTTGGTATCGATGACCTGATACTTAAGGGTCGAAGATCCTGCGTTGACGACCAGAACGTTCATGTGTCTCCCTACTAACAGGCGGTGTGGCGCCGCCAGGTTACATACGCTTCAATAATAAACCCAAACGCCCTCGCGCTCGGGTTTATTGCGTTGATATATAAGTTATCGGTGCCAGAGCTTCCGTTTCATTGCACGGAAGAAGCGTCCTCAGATGAGGTTCTCGCCCAGGTTTTTGCCGCCGAGGACGTGCATGTGGAAGTGCATGACGGTCTGGCCGGCGTTGACGCCCTTGTTGGAGATGACGCGGAAACCGTCCTCCAAGCCCTTGGCCTTGGCAACCTCGTGGATGGCGTGGGCCATGGCGCCCATGGTCTCGGCCGGCACGTTGTCGGCGATGTCGCTGTAGTGCTTCTTGGGGATCACGAGCGTGTGGACCGGCGCCTGGGGGTTGAGATCGTCGAAGGCGATGACCTGGTCGTCCTCATAGACAACGGTTGAGGGAATCTCGTGGTTGGCGATTTTGCAGAAGATGCAATCACACATGGCTGGTTCCTTTCTCACAGACCAAGGTAATTATATTTGGTCGGGATGGTTAGAACGAAAGCTTGTCGTCGGTGTTGGCGGCCTCGCCGTCGGCGAGCACGTCGTTGCCGTCGACGTCCTTAAGGAGCACCGAGACCTTCTGCTCGGCATCGGACAGGCGGGTGCGCAGGCTCTTGAGGAGCTCGACGCCGCGGGTATAGCTCTCGAGTGACTCCTCGAGCTCCATATCGCCCGACTCCAAGCTGCGGATGATGAGTTCCAACTCCTGCGAAGCCTGCTTGTACGTAAGCTGCTCGACCGGGGTCTTCTCTGCCATATCTGTTTCCTTTCCTAAAGGTTTATCGCTATGTAACGCGGCCTACTCGACCGCATCGACCGTTGCCGCCACATTGCCGTCTGCCATGCGCACGCGGATGGCGTCGCCGGGCTTAAAGGTCTTGGCGCTCGTAGCCACCCCATCATCGCTGTACGCGATGGAGTAACCGCGGGCAAGCACCTTGAGCGGCGACAGGGCATCGAGCGACGCGGCAGCTCGGCCTAAGTCGGACGCAGGCTTGCTGAGCATCGTGCGCCCCTGATGCTCCAGACGGGAGCTCGCAAGTGTGAGCGCATGGCGCTTGCCATCGAGCCCTGAGGTGCTTGCGATCAAGCGCTCGGGCAGACGCTCGAAGTTGGAGCGGAAGGCCCCAACCGAACGCGTTATGGCGCCGGACAGACGATCGGCCGTCAGGGCAAGCTCGGACTCGCGACGCTCGACCATAAACGTGGGGTCGTTGAGGCACGGGCGGCATGCGGCTGCATCGAGCGTGTCGCCCAGACGAGCCGTATAGGCATCCCAGGCTCGACGACCGCGCTGGTCGAGCATTTCCAGATCGACCTGATCCGACCCGATCATCGAAGCCATCGCGGCGCCCAGACGCTGATGGCGCGTCTCGAGCACGTCGGCCAACTCCGTCATAGCCGGCGCCACCGATTCTGCCGCTGCCGTTGGCGTGGAGGCGCGACGGTCGCTCACCATGTCGCAAATCGAGGTATCGGGCTCATGGCCAATACCGGTCACCACGGGCACAGGACAAGCCGCCACCGCGCGGGCAAGCTCCTCGTCATTAAAGGTCATGAGGTCCTCAAAGGAGCCGCCGCCGCGCACCAGCAAAATACAGTCGGGCGCCGGCGTAATGGAAGCGGCGCGGCGCAAGCCCTCGATGAGCTCGGCCGGCGCACCCTCGCCTTGAACCTTGGCGCCCACGCAGACGAGCTCGACGAGCGGGTTGCGACGACGCAACGTGCGCTTGACGTCGTCGATTACGGCACCCGAAAGCGAGGTGACGACCGCCACGCGGGAGCAGAACACCGGGATGCGGCGCTTGCGCGCTTCGTCCATCAGGCCCTCGCGGCGTAGCTTTTCGGCCAGTTGCGCCACTTGTTGACGCAGCAGACCCTCCCCCGCCAACGAAAACGAGCGGGCAACAAAGCTCATGCGACCCGTGGGCTTATAGAGATTGAAGCTGCCCTTAAAGCTCACCTGCATGCCATCGCGCAGATCGAACGTGCGCTTGAGATAGGCACCCTTCCAAATGATGCAGTCGACGGCGGCCGAGTCGTCCTTGATCTGGAAATAGCAGTGGCCGCTTCGGGCGTTAGGACCACGAAAACCCGTGACCTCGCCCAGAACGCTCAGCTGCGGAATGGCATCGAGCGCACCGGCAGCGATCTCTACCGCCTGGCTCACGCTGAGCTCCTTGCGCTCCTGCTCGTCCGAACCGTCGAACTCGGCGGAAACGGCATTGCCGGTTAGATTCCAGCCTGCCACGCAGCCCCCCCCTTCGTCATCGTGCACAAGGGCTCCGGCCCCGTGCAAATTTAAGTCCAACTCATAGTACAGCGCCGCAGGGACACAAACCCCCACGGCGCCTGTCAAGCCAATTTGTTATCGGTTGGAGTTTCTGTTGTAGCGGGCCATCAGGTAGAGCAGCTGAATGATCGAAGTGAGCGCTGCGGCCACATAGGTAAGCGCCGCTGCCGTCAGCACCTTCTTGGCGCCGTTGACCTGCTTGGAACTCATACCCGACTGCTCGATGTACGCCACAGCACGTCGGCTGGCATCAATCTCGACCGGCAGCGTAACCAACTGGAACAGCACACTAAACGAGAAGAAGATCAATGCGAGGGTCGTGAGCCCGGCGATGTTCATAAACAGGCCCAAGAGCAACACGATGGTCCAGGTGTTCTGGGTAAAGTTGACGACCGGGACCAGGGCGGTGCGAACCTTCATCATGGCGTAACCGCTCTGACGCTGGGCGGCATGACCCGCCTCGTGGCAGGCCACGGCAACGCTTGCGACCGATCCGCCCGAACGGTTAGCGTCCGAGAGATACAGGTTGTTATCCTGCGGGTTGTAGTGGTCGGTGAGCTCACCGGCAACACCCTTGATACCCACGGCGTTGCAACCGTTGGCGTCGAGCATGCGGCGAGCGACCGTGGCACCCGTGTCGCCGTCCGAGCGAACCTTGGACCAGGTCTTGTACGTCGAGTTGATATAGCTCTGCGCCGCAAGACCAAGCACCGTACAAACAAGGACAACCAGCAGGTACAGCGGGTCGATGCCAAAGCCGTAACCATAGTAATAGGGCATGCGAATTCCTCCGAATCGAATTACACGTTGGAGGCATTCTACCCACTCAGCTGGCAAGCAAATCAGCATCGATGTTTTGGCACCGTCAGCGAAAACGGCCGAAAGCGAGCAAGGTGACGTGAAAGAGAAGCGACGCGTACTTTGGTACGCGAGCGACGATTGAACGTCAGATTACCGCTCTCGGCCGTTTGCAGCGTCGAGCTGTTAGGCGGTTTGGTAAAACCGCGTAACTATATACCTACAGGAGCTCGATTTTGCCGTCCTTCACCGTCAACCCCATATTGCCGGAAAGCAGATCGTCCAGACGCGAACCCACAAGCTCAAAGCGCCAGCCTTCGCGCAGGCGGCTCTGCTCGGGATGCTCAATGTAGTCGGCCAGGTCATCGCGCGACGCAATGACCGAGGTCGCCACGCCCGAGCGCTCGGCAACCAGGCGAATAAGCGCATACATAAGGTCAGTCACGCTCTCCAGCTCCGGCGAAATCTGACGATGTCCGCGCACCAAGAGCGGCAGGCGATCGTGCGGACAGCTCGCTCCGCGCTTGATGGCCATGAGCGCGCCGTCCACGTCGCGCTCCCCCAGCTGGTCGGTGCCGCGGATGCTACGGAACTCCTCAACACGCACGGGATTGCGCTTGACGAGCGCCAGCAGCGTATCGTCGGACATAACCCACTTGCGCGGGATGTTGCGCCGCTCAGCGCGGTCCTCACGCCAGGCGGCAAGCTCGCGCGCAATGCCCAGCTGATGGCGGCTGCACGAGTTGATGCGCTTGACCTTGCGGAACGCTTCGTGGCGGTCGGCGCGGTAGTGCGACTCATCGGCCAGAGGACGCAACTCGTCGAGCACCCAATCCACGCGGCCCAGCTCGCGCAGACGGCTCATCATCTCGGTATAGGCAACGATCAGATACTTGACGTCATCGATCGCGTACTCAATCTGCTTGTCGGTCAGCGGGCGGCGCGACCAGTCGGTCAGCGACTCGGTCTTGGGCAGTGATACGCCGCAGAACGTCTGAACGAGCGCACCATACGAAATCTGCTGGCGCTCGCCCAAAAAGGCGGCGGCAACCTGCGTGTCAAAAATCGGACGCGGCAGCGCGCCCACGGTGTGGAGCATGACCTCCATATCCTGCGAGCAGGCGTGGAAGACCTTGGTCACGCTCTCGTCGGCCATAAGCTCGGCAAGCGGCGACAGGTCGTCGATCACCAGCGGATCGACAGCGACACTCTCGGCGGGGGTGGCAATCTGGACCAGGCACAGGCGCGGATGAAACGTGCGCTCGCGCAAAAACTCGGTATCGACGGCGATCGCGTCGAACTCGCGGGCGCGCTGGCAAAAGTCGACCAGAGCCTGATGTGTGGAAATGTACATATCAACCCATCGAATAAGGTTAGGCCCGAAAAACACGGGTAGGATATCGGCATTGCTCTACAACTATACTCGGTTAGTCACAGAACGGGAACGTAAGTATGCGCTGCCTTATCATCCACAACCCGGCATCGGGCCCCAGCTCAGATGAAATCTACGCGTTCACGCACGCCCTCGCGCAGGGCGGCGACGAGGTCGTGATGCGTTTTATCGGCGATGGCATGGAGCCCGAGGACGCGGTAGCGGACGTTCGCGAGTTCGATCGCGTGGTCGTTTCGGGCGGCGACGGCACCGTCTCCAACGTGCTCGACCAGATGCGCGGGTGCGGTGTCCCCACGCTTGTCTTCCCCTCCGGCACGGCCTGCCTGTTCTTTAACAACATCGGCAATGCCCCCGAGGCGGCGGCACTCGCCAAGGCTTGCCGCGACGGCCGCACGGTCAAAGTGGACATGGGTGAGCTCTTTTGGCTCGACGAGAACGGCAACGAGAAGCGCCACGGCTTTATCATCATCGCCGGCTCGGGCTTCGACGCCGAGATCATGATGAAGGCCGCTCCCACCAAAAACGACATTGGCGAGATCGCCTACTTCCTCTCCGCGCTCGCCACGCCCAACCCCACGGTGGCACACTTTACCATTGAGCACGACGGCATTGTCGAGGAGCTCGACGGCATCTGCTGCATGGCAGGCAATACCTCGGTCATCCAAAACGACATCAACCTGTTCCCCAACTGCCGCATGGACGACGGCATGGTCGACATCGTCGTTATTGAGCCCGTGCGCACGATGCAGCTGCTCCCCACGGTAATTACCGCCGCGCTCGACCCCGCTGGCAAAGTGCTCGGCCGTCCGCAGTTTAAGATCATCCAGACCAAGGAAGCCAAGATCACCTGCACGCCATCGCTGGGTATGCAGTTCGATGGAGAGATCATCTCCAGCAACTCCGGCGTCTTTGGCGCTCGCGCGCTGCCGCAATGTCTCGACCTCATCGTCGACGATTTTTCACCGCTCGGAAAATAGGAGGACCCCATGAACGACAATCCCCTGATTGGCTTTATCGTCATCGTCTTGGCCATGCTCGTTGGTTACGCCATCAATGTGATCCACCGCCGAAAGAAGTAAATCCACATTGGTATGATATTCATCCAGTTATCGACTCTCCCGTTGTTTATGCAAATCCTAAACAGCGGGAGAGTTTTCTTTTTGAGCATTGTCTGGCGCTTTATTCAGCTACAGTAAATGCAGGGTGCCTTTATTTAACTAAAGCAATAAAATGAGTATTATTATCCGCTCATCGTATATTTCTTCACGCTCATCGAGTAAAAGCTGTTGTCGAATGAATACTCTTTACACTTCCTTTAGGCTAGTAGATGTATTTATTAGCTGAAACTCCGTACGGTTTCGCGGGGTTTCAACAGTTGGGAGGGATCATGAGGTTTACTCATCCTGTCAACACGCTCAAGAAGCTCGGCTGCGGCCTTGCATTTGGAGCAGCGGCCATTATGGCCATGCCGACTTCGGCGCTCGCTTGCACCCAGATCTACATGGGCAGCCAGCTCACGGCAGACGGCAACACGTACTACGGACGCTCCGAGGACTTCGGCCCGCGCTACATCAAGCACTTTGGCATCGAGCCCGCACACAAGGACGGCAGCAAGTACACCTCGGTCGAGTCCGGCTTTGAGTACAAGTCCAAGGGCGCAACCTACCGCTACACCTTCGTTCGCGACAACCCCTCTCAGTGGGAAGATCGTTACGACGCATATTCCGAGGCTGGCATCAACGAAAAGGGCGTTTCCTGCTCTGCCACGCTGAGCACCTCCTATAACGAGAAGGCAGAGGAAGCCGACCCCGTCACCGAGGAGACCGGCATCGGCGAGTACAACTACGCCAGCGTCATTCTGGGCGAGAGCGCCACGGCCCGTGAGGGTGTCGAGCTCCTCGGCAGCCTGATTGACGAGCAGGGCGTCTGCTCCAACGACCAGATCATCATTGCCGACAACAACGAGACCTGGTTGTTTGCAGCGCTTTCCGGCCACCAGTGGATCGCCATGAGACTCACCGACGATATTGCCTCACTCAACCCCAACATCGGCAACCTCACCTATGACGTCGACCTCGACGACACCGAGAACTGCCTCCACTCCGAGGGCATCGAGTCCATGCCTAAGGAGAAGGGCTTTGCCGAGTACACCGACGGCAAGTTCGACGTCGCCAAGACCTACGGCGAGGAGATTAGCGAGGCCGGTATGCACCAGTGGTCGCGCTATGTCCAGGGCCGCGATTACTTCATGGCTCCGCTTGCTGAGGGCACCGACTATGAGATCGTCAAGGACGAGCGCGAAGACGCTCGTGCGACGACCGGCGCCCTGGTCCACGAGATGCAGCCGCTGTTCTTCCAGCCCGGCAAGTCCGACTGGAACACCTTTGAGATGATTCGTTCCTTCGCCGCTCGCGGCGAGAATGTCGCCGGCCTCAACGCCAACACCGACGGCGCCTATGCCATCGGCTCCAACCGCAACACCGAGATCCACACCTTCCAGATCCGTCACGGCATGGACCCCGAAATCGCGACCATCCAGTGGGAGATGCTCTCCAACGCCGAGTTCTCCGTCGCTATCCCCCTCTATTCCGCACTGCTCACCGAGGTCAGCCCCTACTTCAGCGATCAGGATGTCTCCTTCGATCACTGTGAAGAGGAAGACGTCGTGAACAACGAGGAGCCCAAGAACTCCATCAACTACGTCCTCATGGACATCAACACGCTCGCCTATGAGAACCGCGACAGCTGCGCCACCGGCGTCCGCGCCTATCTCGACGCCCTGCAGAAGGAGCTCATTGAGCAGAACCTGACCGTCGACGAGGCCATGCAGGCCGCCAAGGACACCGAGGCCCGCACCGCCCTGGCCAACAAGGCCGGCAAGGCAGCGACCAAGAACACCTACGTCAAGTGCAAGGCCATGCTCGAGGAGATGCGCGACTACCTCAAGAAGGGAGACTTCTCCGAGAAGTTCGTCCCGAGTGACTACGATGCCGACAACGACTGCCTAGTCGAGTCCATCACCTACGCCGACGAGGCCCTCTCCGATAAGGACGTTGCCGAGCCCGAGGTTGAGGAAGAGGCGACCGAGGAGAAGTCCGAGGGCAACAACATGGCCGCCATGGCCGTTGGCGCCGTCGTCATCATCGGTGTCTGCGGCTTCGTGCTCTATCGCCGCAAGAAGGCCTAAGACCCTCGCGTTCCAAGAGACGGGCGGGGTCGCATGAGTCATCCCGCCCGCTCAGCCTGCCCTTTTGACCGGCAGGAAACGCCGCCGAAATCTTTTCAAAAAAAGATTTCCCCGCACACACTTCGCTGTGCTATAGTGCAGCGCAACAGCAACGAGGTGCAACCGCGCCAAGGCATCACGAAAGGAGCCACCAAGATGATGAACACAATGAAGTCCCTCAACAACTGGTGGTGGCGTGATGCGAATACGATCGGTCGACAGTGAGTCCCTCACGCCTGTTTTTGCGCTCTAGGTGATTGGAAGGCCTCCGGTTTCGACCGGGGGCCTTTTTCTATCTCGAGCCCGATCGCATTCGCATCACGCGCCTCCGTTTTTCTCTTACACTCCCCTTTTTGAAAGGACTTTCACCATGTCTCAGAACACCACCGCCACAGCCCAGCCCCGCACCGTCCAGACCGCCGACCGCGGCAAACTCGATATCCACGCCCTTGTCCTGCTCGCCATTCTGCTTGCCGCAGGCTTCATCCTCAACTTCACCGTCGGCAAGGCAATCTCGGGCATCTCGGGCGGTATGATCAGTCCCGAGTTCATCATCTCGGCCTTCTGCCTCACCATCCTGGTCGTTCGTCCCAACATTGGCCAAGCGCTCGTCATTGGCCTCATCTCAGCGGCCGTGATCCAGATCACCACCACCTCGCCGTTTGTCGATTTTGCCGCCGAGGGTATCGCCGCCATGCTCATGGCCGTCATTGTCAACGCCGCCGCCAAGGACGGCCAGGTTAAGCCCGTCGTCGCCATCGCCGCAACATTCGTGACCACCTTTGTCTCCGGCGTTATCTTCATGGTCATCAAGATGGCCATGCTCGGCGTGGTGGGCGAGCTCGCCGCAGCCATGCTGCCCGTCGTCGCCATGACCGCCGTGTTTAACGCCATTCTGGTCGGCGCCCTCTACATGCCCATCCAGAAGGCCCTTAAGCTCAACTAACCTGTTCGGCTTTGCGAGCCACCCCATCTTGGCGTTCATTCGTCGCTCGCGTACCCAAGTACGCTTCGTTCCTCTTTCGCGCCAACCTGGGGCACCTCGTAAAGCCGTCTCCGTGCTTCACCGCCAAAGACTGTCCCAAACAACGAGCTCTTGAGGACGTTCTTATAAACGACTGGACATGCAAGAACGTCCATTACAGTCGAAATTGTCAGCCCGGGACCGTCTCGGGCTACGATTGAGGCGCGCCCAGAACGGGCCGCCGACCGGGCGCCCGCGCACGGCCGAACGTCCCTGCCCCCGAGAGGGCCTGTTGGGTGCTGCCGGCGCGGGACGCGCCGCCCCCGACGGCTGATAGGAAAGTGCCGGGCAGGCGCCGCGGCTGGTAATGTGAGTGCCGAGGGGGAGGCCATCCGGTCGAACGACTACCGGAAGGATACCACCGTGAAAGCGACATCCACCAGACCCGCGGCCGTGCTCGGCCTGGACGTCGGCAAGTCGTCGCACTGGGCCTGCCTGATCGACCGCGACGGGGAGGTGCTGGCCAGCGCCCCCGTCCGCAACAGGGAGGCCGAGCTCGACGCGCTGTTCGCCTCCGCGCCCGCCGGCACGCTCGTCGTCGTCGACCAGTTCCGCAACATAGGGTCCCTCGCCGTGAGGCGGGCCCGCGCCGCGGGGCTCGGGGTCGCCTACCTGCCCGGGCTCGCCGCCAGCCGCGCCGCGGGCCTGTTCGCCGGCGAGGCCAAGACCGACGAGCGCGACGCCGCGGTGATCGCGCGGACCGCCCTGGGCGTGCCGGACTCCCTGTCGGGGGTCCCGGGCCGCGGCGAGGCCCTCGAGGCCGCCCGCGCCCTCTCGTCGCAGCGCGACCACGTCGTCGCCTGCGCGACCAGGGACAAGAACCGCCTGCGCGCGGTGCTGCTCGAGTCCTGCCCGGCCCTCGAGGCCGCGGTCGACCTGTCGGACCGGCGGTGGCTGGAGCTGCTCGCCGGGTTCGGCGGGGCGTGGGGGATCGCCCGCTCCGGGGC
>UQZH01000016.1 GCA_900545445.1 uncultured Collinsella sp.
GCGCTCAACCGCCAGGGCATCACCGAGAACGCCCGCCGCGTCAAGGAACTCGAGCGAGAGGTGGCCGAGCTCAAAGCCCTCATCGCCAAGCTCGTGGACGAACGCTAGTGGCGGACGACCACCGACAACATTGACGCCAACGCAAAGGCGCGCCAGAGGATTCACCCCCGGCGCGCCTTATTTGCGATGTGGCAAAGGGGCTGCCCCTTTGTCACATTATGCGAACTGACTCAGATAGAGGTCGGCGTAAGCGCCCTCGGCTGCGAGCAGCTCCTTATGCGTGCCCTGCTCGATAATGTTGCCGTGGTCCATGACCAGAATCAGGTCGGCATCCACGATCGTCGACAGGCGATGCGCGATCACAAAGCTCGTGCGCCCGCGCATGAGCGCGTCCATGGCACGGCCGATGGCAAGCTCGGTGCGCGTGTCCACGCTCGACGTCGCCTCGTCCAGGATGAGAATCGCCGGGTTGTTGAGCAGCACGCGCGCAATGGTCAGCAGCTGACGCTGGCCCTGGCTGATGCTCTCGGCATCGTTGGCCACGCGCGTGTCGTAGCCCTGCGGCATGGTGCGCACAAAGAAATCGACCTGCGCGGCGCGTGCGGCGGCCACGACCTCCTCGCGCGTCGCCTCGGGGCAGCCGTAGGCGATGTTTTCGGCAATCGTGCCATCGAACAGCCAGGCGTCCTGCAGCACCATGCCAAACTGCTGGCGCAGCTCGCCGCGGTCCATGCGGCTCGTGTCCACGCCGTCGAGCGTAATACGCCCGCCGTCAATCTCGTAGAAGCGCATGAGCAGGTTAATGAGCGTGGTCTTGCCCGCGCCCGTGGTTCCCACCACGGCAATCTTCTGGCCCGGCTCGGCGGTAAACGACACATCGCGCATGAGCGGCTTGTCGGGCGCATAACCAAAGCGCACGTGCTCAAAAGCGACACGGCCCTCAACGCGACCCGGCAGCCTGGCGGCCTCGCCCGGCTGCGGATCCGCCTCCATCTCGGGCTCATCGAGCAGGTCGAACACGCGCTCCGCACTCGCCAGCGCGCTCTGCAGCGAGTTGAAGGTAAACGACAGCTGCGTCATGGGCTCAGATGCCTCGTAGATAAACTGGAAGAACGCCTGGAACACGCCGACGGTCATGTGGCCGGCAACCAGCATACTGCAGCCCACAATCGCAATCACGATCTGTGCCAGGCGGCCGATAAAGCGCACCGCGGGGCCGACGGCGTTAATCATGAAGTCGGCCTTGGCACTCACGCGTGCCAGCTCGCCCGAGGCCTGGTGCACCTCGGCAGAACTCTGACGCTCGCGGTTAAACGCGCGAATCACCAGACGGCCCGAGTAGCCTTCCTCAACCGCGCTCGTAATCCTTGACACCCACTCCTGGCGCTCACCGGTTACGTCATGCGTGCGGCGCGAGACCACCTTGGTCACCAACAGCGACAACGCCGTAAAGAACAAAAAGACGAGCGTGAGCGGCACGCTAAACACGAACATCACGCCCACAGCGCCCACCACGGTACCGATCGACACCAGAAGCTGCAGCAAGCCGCGCTGCATGCTCTCGGACATCTTGTCCAAGTCGTTGGTCGCACGGCTGACGACCTCACCGGGACGATGCGCGTCAAAGAAGGCAAGCGGCAGACGGTTGAGCTTTTGTGCGATGCGGTTGCGTAGGAGCAGGTTGAGGCGTTCGGCCACGCTCGACATCAAAAAGCTCTGGAGTGCGTAGAACGAGGCAGCGGCCGTCCAGATCATAAAGTAGATGAAGATGGTCCTGCCGCAGTTCTCCCAGGTGATGTTGAAGGTGGTGTCGTTGGCAAACGCCACCTGAATGTGGCCCCACAGCTCATCGATCACGCGGGCGCTGTATGCCGGCGCAGCGGTGTTAAAGATGGCATAGAACACAATACTCGCGAACACGATATAGAAGCGCCAATGGTCGCCGGCAGCCTCGCTCCACAGGCGGCGCACCGTCGCCCAGGTGTCGCGGGGTTTCTCGTCCTCGTCCTCGTCGTCCACATCGCGCATGCGCTCTGCCTCAGCGCGGGCGCGCTCGTCCTCGGCGCGCTCGTTTTCCTCATAGAGTGCCTGGCGACGAGCCTCGCGCTCCGCCGCAGCCTTGGCGGCCTCGTCCAGCTCGGGTGCTACGGCAGCTGTTTCCTCAACAAGCCCCGTGGCAACGGCGTCATCAACGCTGGCCTGCTTCCTGAGCTCCTCGGTCATGCTACTCACCTCCCTTCATCTGCGATTCCGCGATAGCACGGTACACCTCGCAGGTTTCCATGAGCTCGTCGTGCGTGCCCAGGCCCACGACCTCGCCATCCCTGAGCACCACGATCTGGTCGGCATGCAGAATGGTCGAGATACGCTGCGCGATGATGAGCACCGCAGCGTCACGCGTCTCGTCTTGCAACGCATGGCGCAGGGCGGCATCGGTCTTAAAGTCCAGGGCCGAGAAACTGTCATCGAAGATATATAGATCGGCATGCTTCATGAGCGCACGGGCGATGGCCAGACGCTGGCGCTGGCCGCCCGAAAAGTTCGTGCCGCCCTGCGCCACCGGGGTATCGAGCCCCTGCGGCTGATCGAGCACAAAGGTGCTCTGGGCAACCTCAAGCGCATGAAGCATGTCGGCCTCGGTCGCGCCCTCATTGCCAAAGCGCAGATTGCTTGCCACGGTGCCCGAGAACAGCCATGCCTTTTGCGGCACATAGGCAATGCGCCCGCGAATCTCGCCTTGCGAAAGCTCGCGCAGGTCGACGCCGTCCAGGCGAATGGCGCCCTTGGTGGCATCGTGGAAGCGCAGCAGGAGCTTGGCCACCGTCGATTTGCCCGAGCCCGTCGAGCCGACGATCGCGGTCGTCTGACCGCGGCGACAGGTAAAGCTCAGATCGCGCAGCGTGTCCTCGTCGGCATCGTCAAAACGAAACGACATATGATCGAACACGGCGACCGCGTCGGCTCCGTCTGCGGACTCAGGCGCCCCGTCGCCCAGCGTAGCCTTGCCGTCCACGATGCTCGGCTCGATTTCGAGCACCTGCTGCGCACGGTTGAGGCACGCCGCGGCGCGCGGAAGCGTCAGAATCACCATCTGCGCCATCATCACAAAGAAAAGAATCAGGATCGCGTATTCCAACACGGCCGAAATGCTGCCGATTTGCATGGCGTGGACGCCCACGCGGTTGCCGCCCACCCACAGCACCGCCACCTCGGCGATGTTCATCAAAAAGAAGCTGGAGCTGTCGAGGCCCACAAACAGGTGGTTGACCTTGATGGCGTTGGCCGCGTAATCGCTAAACACCTCGTCCAGGCGCTGCTCCTCGTGGCGCTCCTTGTTAAATGCGCGGATGACGCGCACGCCCACGATGTTCTCGCGCAGCACCACGTTCATGCGGTCGATAAAGCTCTGCAGGCGCATAAAGATCGGCGCGGCGTTGGCAACGGTAAAGACCGCCGCCACCAGCACGATCGCAACGACCACGCCCAGCAGCGTGCCCATGGCGGGATCGATAAACCAGGCAAAGATGATGCCCGCCACGGCCAAGAACGGCACCGGCAGCACCAACTGAATCGTCTGAAGGATAGCCTGCTGAATCACGTTGATGTCGTTGAGCGAGCGCGTGATCATCGAACCCGTGCCAAAGCGCTCAAAGTCGCTGGCCGCGAGTTCGAGCGACTTGTCGTACACGGCATTGCGGATATCGCAGGCCACGTTGGCGGCCAGGCGCGCCGAAAGATAGCAGCCCAGCACCGTGCCGCCGCTGGCCATGCCGGTCGCGATAAGCATGTACAGGCCGTTGCGTAAAATATAGTCGACATCGCCCGTGGTAATACCGGTGTTGACCATGTTCGCCAGCATCGTGGGAACCAACAGCGTACCGACGTTATCTATCAGCACCGCAAACAGCGTCACCGCAATCAGCCCGCGATACGGCCTCATAAACCTCATCAAGAGTCGCACGTTTCCCCCTCTTCTTGTTTTTCCACTTGGCTCTCGGCGGCCATCTGCTGTTTAAACGCCTCGCACTCTTCGTTAAGAACATGGGAGAACTTGCCGACCAGGCGCATAATCTCACGCTGCTCCCAAGACTCGAGCGCGCCAAAAGCACGCTGCTCGGCTTTAACCGCCGGCAACGCATAGTGCTCGGCGAACCGCCGGCCCTCATCGGTCAAACAAACGACCTTATTCTTACGACTGCCCTCGGCAAACTCCAACGTCGCAAGCCCTCGCGCCCTAAGCGTCTTGATCGCCGAGTTAATGGTCTGCTTGCTATAGAACCATTCGCCTGTCAGACGGCTCACGGCGATACTACCGCCCGCCGTGCTGGTGTCGACGAGCATCCAATAGGCGCAGTCCGAAAGACCGCAGGTGCGCGAGAACTCCGAATAGATATGGTCGAGTCCGTTGAGCATCCGGTCGAAATCGACCAGCGTAACCGCACTATTCATCTATCCCACCATTCGATTGTCCGAGTTTTGACCAATTTGTATTTCTAGATTAGTCCGAGTTTTGACTATCGTCAATAAGCTCGATATATATGGTCGGCTCTACATTGCATATCGATAGAAAAAGACCGCCGGCGCGGGGGCGGCGCCGGCGGTCACGTGAGAATAGCGATGTATTTGCCCGTTAGGCAGCGACGGCCTCGTAGACCGTTGCGCCCGCAAAGCTGTCGTGCAGGCTCTTGCCGCAAATCCAAGGCAGCTCGACGACCTCGCAGACCGTGTTGACCAGCTCGGAGCAGTCGGTAAAGTGGCCCTTATCGTTGAGGGCCTCGCAATCCTGAACACGCCAATAGCCATCGGTGTGCGTGATGTAGTACTCGTGATCGTTGATCGACACGAAAGCGCGCGTCTTGGAACGCAGCAGCTTCAGAAATCCTTCGAAGTCAGTTTCGACGACATCTCCAGCCTGGAACACGATAGTTACCTCCTGGCCCAGCGCCACCACAGCGCATTGATAAACGTTGGTACCCCTTTAGTAAAACCTTTATCAATGGATATGCGCCCATGTTTTAGGCAAGTGGTAAAAAACCGCAGGGTAGACGGGATAAAACGTTTAACCATCTCATTAGCTTCTCACATTCTTGCCGCAGTTTTATGCAAGCCGACCTTTCCGATTGGTGGCTATTGCTGTTTGGGGCCCTCTGCACGATTACGGCTACGGCACGACGGGTAAGAACGGAGCATCTGCAACGTCATCGCTAGGAGAACCCATGGAGACCATCGAAGCGCTCATCCATCGCCGTAGCTGCCGCAACTACAGCGATCGCCCCGTCGAGGCAGAAAAGCTCGCACGCATTATCGAGGCAGGCCAGTACGCGCCGAGCGGCATGGGACGTCAGCCGGTCACGTTCGTCGCCGTTACCGATCCCGCGACCGTCGAGCGTCTCTCGCAGCTCAACGCCCAAGTTATGGGCAGCGATGGCGATCCCTTCTACGGGGCCAAGACTGTTGTGGTAGTGCTCGTCGACCGCAGCGTGCCCACGCACCTGGAAGACGGCTCGCTCGCCATGGGCAACCTGCTTAACGCAGCCTATGCGCTGGGCATCGATTCGTGCTGGATTCATCGCGCCCACGAGGTTTTCGATTCGCCCGAGGGTCTCGAACTGCTGGCCAGCTGGGGTCTGCCCGCCGACGGAAGCCTGCGCGGTGTGGGCAACTGCATTCTGGGCTACGCCGAGGACGTGCTTCCCGAGGCAAAGCCGCGCCGCGACAACGTCGTCTACGTCAGGTGATTAGTTCCGCCGTTCTAACGAACGGCGGACCCGCTGAAAGGCCCCGTCCCATATTTGCTGCCCCACTCGCAACTTATCTTGCCGATGGAGTTGTTGCCGTTTCGCTCGTCTGACTCGCATCGGCGTCGTCGCTTTGCCCGCCTTCGTCCTTTTGAGCATCGGCAATGGTGGCAGCAGCTGCGACCATACCGCGCTGGGGCGCCACACCCGTCTGGTCTTGTGCGCCTTCAACAAGCTCCGTGCCAGCATGCGCAAGTTCGGGCGATTTGAACATCGCGCCCAGACTCGCGCCGTCGCCGGCATATCCGAGCGCCGCGAGCGCGATGACAATCACCGCAACAACGACCGCGATCGGAACGTAGCGATGCCAGCCTGCGGGATTGAGGCCGCTACGGCGAGCAGCGCCACGGCTAATGTAGCCGAGCGTTCCATCGTGCTTGAGCTTTGAGCCCACCACGCGCCTTCGTCCCCACAACGAGGACTCGGCCTGCATGGCCAAGCGAGCGCTTGCCGAAGGATAGCCATATTTTGTGCGCTTGAACGAGCCGTCGAACCCCGAGGCGCTTTTGCCCCACGTCCGCGAAGTCGTACGCCGGCCGACCGGCGCCGCACTTCGCTTTGTTCGGTTCGTTTTTGAAGTCTCCGCCATACTCCCCCGCACGCCGTAACACAATCGAAACAATGCTTCTTTGGACTGTATCACACGCGCCGCACGCGGTCACGGCGCCTCGCTCAGCGGTCGTTGCCCTTCAGCAGGCGCCATAAAGTCGTGCGGCTTATACCGAGCACCTCTGCCGCACGTGTCCTGTTGCCGTGAAGGTGCTGCAGGACCAACCGTGCGACATCGCGCTCGGTATCGGCCAGGGGACGCAAGATGTACAAATCGCTTTCGAGCGCCGGGGCGCCAAAGGTCGCGGTCTTGATAACGTCCTCCTGGGCAAGCACCTCTTTCGCCACGGCACGCTCCACCGTACCCGCCCCCACTAATATATAGAGTCGTTCAGAGACTTCACGCAGCTGCAGGTAATTGCGGGGCCAACGGTACGCATCGAGCGTCTCTGCCGCGGCGGCAGACAACATGGGGGCACCCGTCTTAAACATATCTGCCAGATACCCCAGATAGCGCGCAACCTTTTCCGACGCGCCGCCCTGCTCGGCAATCGCCGGCGCCACACTCACTGCACAGGCCAGACGCTCGGTTACAAAAGCAGCCTGATCGCTTTCGCCGCCGCCCGGCATATCGTTTGCCGTCAACACCACATGGCAACGAGTTGCGAGCGCCGTGTCGATCATTGCGGACACGAGCTCGCGCAGACGTTGGGGGCCAACAGCATGCCAGCCGCCCATGCAAAGTGTCAGCCCCGTTTGGAATAGCGGCGATTCGGAACTTTTGAGCAGATGGCGCCAGCCGCGATCCGTAAGCTCATCGAGCGCAACGGACACAAAGGGCTGATCGGCATAGGGTCCATCCAGGTACAGGCGTTTTGCAATCTGATCCTGCCCCGCGCCCAGCTCGCCCTCGAGCATAAGGGGCACCCCACGCGCATAGCTCTCCCGTACGGGGGCAGCGACCGCCGCCGCGTCTTCGACGATGCCGTACGTGCTCGACGCGTAGCGAGCCTCGACTTCGTCGGCATTGAGCCACTCGATGCCCGCATGCGTCGCAGCGGCGCGCACCTTATGCGCCACGACCACCCAAAGCGCTCCGCGCTCCTTGGCCGTCGGGCGCACCGTCAAGCTCAACCGCACGCCCTCGTGGCCCATCACCAGGCGCGCCCCATCGCCCACGCGAGCGAGACGCTCGGAAACAAAAACAGCGATATCCTGCTCGAGCGCCGCGTCACTCATAGTCGAGATCACAACGCCACCGCGCTCGTCGATTGCCAGCGCCGATGCTCCGGCTGCGGACAATGCCTCAATCAGAATCTGCAGCTTGGCATCGCTATCCATGATTTGCCCCTGTCCGCGGCGATGTGCAACCGCCGACGGTCGCACGACCGAATGTTTCAAAATTGAACGATATTGCTCACCAAACACTATAGGGCAGAAGCCGCCGTCCTGCGAGTATATGAGTTGCCCCGCATCGCCATCCTGGCGGGGCGATAAGAGCTCTTCGGGACCTATCAACCTGCGGACAAGCCATACCCGCAAGAGCTCCTATCGCTCCACCGCGGACATGCGCTCGCCAGCACGCAGCACGCAAATAAGCTAGCTCTCTACCAGATTCCCAGCACGTGCTGCATTCCCAAACTCATGCACGCAATGCCAATCCAGCAGCAAAAGCCCAATGCGATGGGCTTGCCGCCCTTTTTGACCAGCTCGACGATATCGGTATTAAAGCCAATAGCCGCCATGGCCATCACGATAAAGAATTTCGACAGCTCCTTGATGGGCGCCGTAATGGATGCAGGAAGCTGAAGCACCGTGGTGACTACGCTCGCCAGCACAAAGAACAGCACGAACATGGGAAACGCGCGTTTAAGCGAGAACGTGCTTTTGGCGTCGCCGCCGGCCTTGCGCGCCAGATGCATCTGCCAGCATGCGAGAACCAACGTAATGGGAATAATGGCCAGCGTCCTGGTGAGCTTGACCACTGTGGCGCTTTCGAGCACATTGGCGCCGGGATGCATGCTGTCCCAGGCGCTCGCCGCGGCCGTTACCGACGAGGTGTCGTTGATGGCGGTGCCGGCAAACAGGCCAAAGCCCTCGTTGGTCAGCCCGAGCATGCCGCCGAGCGTCGGAAACACGAGCGCCGCGATAACGTTAAACAGGAAGATGACCGAAATAGCCTGGGCAATCTCGCGATCGTCGGCATCGATGACGGGTGCGGTCGCGGCGATGGCAGAACCGCCGCAAATCGACGAACCCACACCCACGAGCGTCGCAATCTTGCCCGGCACGTTCATAACGCGGCAGAGCACAAAGGCGATGACAAGCGAGGTCGAGATCGTCGCCACGATAATCGGCAGCGACTGAGCGCCTTTGGACAGAATCTGCGAGAGGTTCATGCCAAAGCCAAGCAGGACTACCGCGTACTGCAAGACTTTTTTAGACGTATAGGTGACACCGGCGGCGAGCTGTTCGCGACGATTCCCGGGAAAGACGAGCGCCAGGACCATGCCAAAGAGGATGGCAAACACCGGACCGCCGACCACCTCAATCTGTTTGCCGAGTAACGTCGCGGGGATGGCGACGATCAGGCAGAACAAGACGCCCTTCCAGCGCTCGCGTACGATATTCGCCAGTTGCATATGGGATTCCTTCTTTCTATTTCACGTTTGCGACGGCTTATGATACGGCAACATTGAGCACAGCCCTACGCAAACACAGACCAAGATGCCGCAATAGTTCTTGGGCAACAGCCGAATTACCCACCACGGAGAGCTGATTCGCGGCATAATTAACAGCTGATATATGAGTGTGATAGAACGGTTGCGAGGCACTATGGAAGAATCGATGCACGTCGGCGAGCAGGAAATGAGCCTACAGGATCAGTCCTACCACACCATTCGACGCAAAATCGTCTACCTGGACTACAAGCCGGGCGAAAAGCTGGGCGTCAAGCAACTTTGCGACGACCTGGATATGGGGCGTACCCCTGTGCGCGAGGCGCTGGTGCGTCTGGCGCAAGAGGGCCTGGTGCGCACCGTGCCCCAGAGCGGCACCTATGTCTCGCCCATCAACCTCACTCTTGCCGAGAGCGCCTGCTACATTCGCGAGCACCTGGAAAAGCAGGTGATTGTGGAGTGCTGTGCCCGTGCCACCTCGGCAGGCATCGAGCAGCTCGACCGAGCCATCGCGCTGCAGGAAAAGACCATGGCCGAGGAGGATCGCATCGGCTTCTTTTTAAGCGACAACCTCATGCACCGCATGATCTTTAGCATCGCGTGCCGCAGCACCGTGTGGTCGTGGCTCGAAGAGACCAATGCCGACCTGGAGCGCTTCCGCTGGCTGCGCGCCGCCACGCAAACGCTCGACAATCAGGAGATTGTTAACGAGCACAAGCAAATCCGCCGCGCCATCGCCGGCCGCGACCCCATCGAGGCGAGCTTTTTGGTCAGCAAGCACCTGCATATGATGTTCCGCAACCAGACCGAGGTCCTGGACCAATATCCCAAGTACTTCGAGACCAGCAAGCTCCGCTAACCTGCCAAAAAGGGACAGGTTTATTTTGGCAGGTTTTATTTGGCCAAACGCGACAAGGCCCGACTCCACTGCAACGGAGCCGGGCCTTGTTCGCTAGAACGGCGGAACCAACTACTCTACTGTGACACTCTTTGCCAGGTTACGGGGCTGGTCGACGTCGCAGCCGCGCAGGATGGCAACCTCGCGGGCGAGCAGCTGCAGCGGGACGCTCGCCGTGATGGGGCTGAACACGTCGCGGACGGCCGGCACGCGGATGATGCAGTCGGCGATTTTGTTGATCTCCTCGTCGCCCTCGGTGGCAACGACGATGACCTTGGCACCGCGCGCCTTGCACTCCATAAGGTTCGACACGGTCTTGTCGTAGGTGGCGCTCTTGGTGGCCACGGCGATGACGGGGAAGCCCGGATCGATCAGCGCGATGGGGCCGTGCTTCATCTCGCCGGCAGCATACGCCTCGGCGTGCAGGTAGCTGACCTCTTTGAGCTTGAGTGCGCCCTCGTAGGAGATGGCAGCGCCCATACCGCGGCCCACGAACAGCGCCGACTGCGCGTCCTTGCACAGCAGGGCGGCCTCGTGCACGGTCTCGGTCTGCGTATCCAAAATCCACTGGATCTGCTCGGCCGTATCGGAAAGCTCGCGGAACATCATGCGCGTCTGCTTGGTGGTCAGACGGTACTTGACCTGCGCCAGCAGCAGAGCCAGCAGCGTCAGACTCACAACCTGGCCGATGAAGCTCTTGGTCGAGGCGACCGCGATCTCCTTGTTGGCCTTGGTATAGATGACGCCGTCGCTCTCGCGCGCCACGGGGCTGCCCACCACGTTGGTGATGCCAAAGACCTTGGCGCCCTTGATGCGCGCATCGCGAATGGCGGCGAGGGTATCGGCCGTCTCGCCCGACTGGGACACAGCAACGACGAGCGTCGTCGGCGTGATGATGGGGTTGCGATAGCGGAACTCGCTGGCAGCCTCAACCTCGGTGGGAATGCGAGCCCAGCCCTCAATAAGGTTCTTTGCGATGAGGCCGGCGTGATAGCTGGTGCCGCAGGCGATCACGTAGACGCGGTCGATGTCGTTGAGCTCCTCTAGGGACAGGCCCAGCTCATCGATATCGAGCTCACCGGCAGGCGTCATACGGCCAACCAGCGTGTCGCGCACGACGCGCGGCTGCTCGTGGATCTCCTTGAGCATAAAGTCGGGATAGCCGCCCTTTTCGGCCATGTCCAGATCCCAATCGATGTGGGTGACCTTGGGCTCGATGACATTGCCGGCCTCGTCGGTGTGCTCGACACCCGCAGGCGTAAGCTTGGCAAACTGACCGTCCTCGAGCACCACGACATCGCGGGTGGCATCGATAAGCGCGATGACGTCGGAGGCAACGTAGGAACCGGTCTCGCCCACGCCGACCACGATCGGGGAGTCCTTGCGGGCAACGGCGATCACGCCAGGCTCGTCGGCGCACACGGCGGCCAAGCCGTAGGCGCCTACCACGTGGGTGCAAGCCTCGCGCACGGAGGCCATCAGGTCGTGCGTCTCGGCATAGGCCTCTTCGATCAGATGCGCGAATACCTCCGTATCGGTCTCGCTCTTAAAGTGATGGCCGCGGCCCTCCAGCTCCTCGCGCAGTTCAGCGAAGTTCTCGATAATGCCGTTGTGGACGACGGCGATGCGACCGTCGCAGCTGGTGTGGGGATGAGCGTTAACGACGGAAGGCTTGCCGTGGGTGGCCCAACGGGTGTGACCGATACCGCAGGTTGCGTCGCTATCGATATTGGAAAGCTCGCTCTCCAGACCCGCAACCTTACCCACGCGGCGGATAACGTCGAGGTGCGCCGCGGCGCCCTCGCCCACCTCGAGCGCGACGCCCGAGGAGTCATAGCCGCGATACTCCATGCGCTTAAGGCCTGTGACCAGGATGTTCTTTGCAATATCAGAGCCGGTGTAGCCGACAATTCCGCACATAGGATAAATCCCTTCGCTCGCGTGACTGCAAAACGCCCACGCACGACGGGCGCTGAGACGTATAACGTCCGAGTATTGTACTCACACAAACGCAAGCTGATATACCAGAAGTGGTATCTTAAACTGGATACCACTCGATGCACACACCCTACCACCACAACGGTGACAGGCACCTTTGCGGTGGTTGGCACTCCCCTAGGGACGCAGGCGGCGTTCGAGCCGATTGCCCAGGGCCGTGAGTGCCATAACAATGACGTAGTAGATCACGGCCGCCACTAAAAACGGTTCAAAGGCTCGATAGGTGAGCGCCTGCACGCTCTGGGCGGCGCGCATCATATCCATCAGGCCGATGGTTGCCACCAGCGAGGAGCTCTTGAGGACCGTGATCACTTCGTTGACCAGAGCAGGGGCAATCGAGCGCATCGCCTGCGGAACGATGATCTTGCGCATCATGGGAACATAGCGAAGCCCGATGGCCCGAGCGGCATCGTACTGCCCCCGGTCAACGCCCTCGATACCACCGCGCACCGTCTCGGACACCGTCGCTGAGCCGTTGAGCCCCAGTGTAATGGCACCGGCGGCAAACATCGAAATTTTGAAGCCCGTGAGCTGCGGCGTCGCAAAGTACGCCAAAAAAAGCAACACGATGAGCGGCACGCCGCGAAAGATAGAGGTGTAGAAGTTGAGCACCGCACGCAATGGGCGACAGGGCAAAACCTTGAGCACGGCAATGAGAAAGCCCAGGACGAGTGCTATGGCCAGCGCGGCGGCCGTCACCTGACAGGTCACGACCAGGCCGCTCATAAACATCGGTATATATGGTTCTAGCAGTTCAAACTTCATCAGCATGCCCTTGGCGCGCGCCTCACCGGCTCGCTATTTTCCGGCAACCGTCGACGTACCGGAAGCGGAATAGTCGCCGTTCCACATGAAGTCGGCGCCCACATACTGCTTGATGCAGTCATCGATGGTGCCGTCCTCGAGCATCTCGCCGATGCACTCGTCAAGCGCCGCGACAAATCCGGCACCCTTCTTGGCCATCAGGCGGTACACGCCCACGTGGTCGCTCGTCTCGGAGCGATCGAGCAGGCCCAGCACCAGGCCCTCATTCGCATCGCGCATGGACTGGCCCTCGGCGCCGTCACACAGGTAGGCATCGATGCGCCCGGCGAGCACCTCTTGCAGGCACTGGTCGCCACCGTCGTACGTGTGAATATCAGCATCGGGCATGACCTTGGCGATGAACTTGTTCTGCACGGTACCGGTAGTGCAGGCGATAGACTTGCCGGCGAGGTCCTCAACGCGCTTGACGGGATCGCCGCCGAGCGTGAGAACGCCCACAAGCGGCTGATAGTAGCCGCGCGTGAAGTCATAGGTCTGCTCGCGCTCTTCGTTGGAGCTCATCGCCATGGTAAAGGCCTTGTCATCGCTCTGCACCGATGCAAGCGTGGCGGCAAAGTCCTGCGGCTCAAAGTCGTAAGAAAAGCCCAAGCGCGAGGCCATCTCGTCAGCGATAGCGATGTCCAGGCCGACAACCTTCTGCTTGCCGTCCGACTGCGTCTCCAGATAGCGATAGGGCGCAAAGGCATCGTCGCCCACAAAGGTGAGCTTGGCGCCCTTGATATCGTCGCCCGCAACCGCAGCAGAACCAGCGGCAGAGCCCTTGTCAGCGCCACTGCCAGCGCAACCGCTCGCCGCAACCATTGCAGCACCGGCGATCAAACCCAGGAAATCACGACGAGAAACAGCGCGAGTCATACCAAAGCCTTTCAATCTACGTTCAAAGCGGCTTCCATTGTAGACACTCCACCGTTTAACGCGCAGCCCAGCCGCGCCAAAACCACCACAAAGGGGGACAGGCACCTTTGTGTGGTCTGGACTCCGGTGTTTGCCCAGATAAAACCTGCCAAAATAAACCTGCCCCTAATTGGTAGGTTTTGACACCCTGGGAACAGGCGATGCTACAATCTGACTCGTACTTGAAACGCATCAAAGGGGCCGCTATGGCAAAGGTAAAAATCAGCGACGTCGCGCGCGAGGCAGGAGTCTCGCTGGGCACGGTATCCAACGCGCTCAACCACCCCGAAAAGCTGCGCCCCGAGACCCTCAAGCTCATCAACGAGACCATCAATCGCCTTGGCTACCTGCCCAACCAAAGTGCTCGTCAGCTCGCGGGCGGCGCCACCAAGTCCTTTGGCCTGGTCCTCCCCCGTCTCGACCATGGCTTCTCGCTCCAAATTGCCAGCGGCGCCCATAACGAGGCCCGCAAGCACGGCTATGACCTGCTCATCGCCAACGCCGATAACGACGACATCCTCGAGGACCACTACCTGCGCTATTTTATGGGCACGCAGATGTCCGGCGTCATGGTTCAGCCTATGGCGTCCCCCGATTGGCACCCCGCAATGGCCAAGATGCCCGTGCCGATCGTCCATCTGGACATCCACTGCTCCGAACCCGGTTACTACGTGGCCGCCGACAACGAGGCGCAAGGGCGCATTATCGCCGAGCTCGCCATCACCCGCGGCGCGCGCCATATCACCGTTGTGGGCAGAGCGGCATTTATGCAGCTCACCCTGCGCGTACTTGGCATTCATAAGGCCCTCGTCCTGCATCCCGATATCAAAATTGAGGTCATTGACGCCGGAGAATGGAATACCGCTGCCGATGGTTACAGCATCGGCGCTCAGATTGCCGAGCGCTCTACCGGCGAGCGTCCCGATTTTGTCATCGGCCTTACCGATGTATTGGCCTCGGGCGTTATCTCGGCGTTGACCGACAAAGGCATCTCCGTCCCCGAACAGGTTCGCGTGGCCGGCTGCGACGGTAACCCGCTTGCATGGAGCGGGTCGGTCCCCCTCACCACGGTGGCACCCCCGGGCTACGAGATTGGCCGCAAGGGTGTCCAGCTGCTCATGGAGCAAATCGAGAACAAGGCACCGGCAAAAACCAAGCACATCCGCATTGGTTCCGCAGCGAGAACCGTTACTGCGGTCACAGCCGCCGAGGACATCAACCGTCAGGAACTCGTGCGGCCGTTCCTCTTGGAACGCGCCAGCACCCAGGCAAGCAGCCAGACCGACGCCACGGCCATCAACCTCGGTGCGTATCTATAGCACGCCCGCAAGTATGCTAAGTCGCCGCTCAAGCAAAAGGGGCCCGACCATTGCCGGACCCCTTTTGCTTGAGCGCAAACGTGGGCAATTGCTCGTTTCAACACCGCAATTGTCTAGCGCACGGCCTTGACCGCCGCCGCCAGATCGAACAACGTATCGAGCACGGCCTCGCAGCCATCCACCACGTCCTGCGGCAGCGGCACGATATCGGGGACGGCGAAGACATGGCATCCGGCCGTGATGCCCGAGACGCAGCCGTTGCGCGAATCCTCGACCACAGCACATTCCTCGGGGGCAAAGCCCGCGCGCTCGCAGGCGAGCAGATACATCTCGGGGTCGGGCTTGCCGTGCACGACGTCCTCGCCACACGTTACCGTTTCAAACTTGTCAAAAAGACCGACCATCTTAAGGTTGCGCTCGGCCGTAACGAGGCGCGACGACGTCGCTAGGCCCACGTGATAGCCCGCAGCCAGCAGCTCGTCTAGGCACTCGGCGGCGCCGGCCTTAAGTTCCAGTTCGGTCTTGACCATCTCGTCGCGAATCTCCTTGTGGCGACGATAGATCGCCTCGGTGGTTTCGTGGCTGCCATAATGCCTATCGAGGATGTCCATAACATCGGGCAGCGTGCGGCCGATAAACTGATGGATCAGCGCTTCATCAATCGCGAGCCCCAGCTCAGCGGCGCCTGCCTTCCAGGCCTTAATCCCCAAACGCTCGGTATCGACCAGCGTTCCGTCCATGTCAAAAATAACAGCCTTGATCATATCGGCCCCCTCACCGGATTGCATTACTGCCACTCTACCGCACTTTACAAACTTGTATATAACGTATATAGCATATTGCACTTTCGTTACATAAGCGGAAGTCTTATGACAGGCAGCTCGGTAGGATTATAGTTTTCGACCGAGTACTCAATGGTAAGGATCGTTTCATGCTTTCAGACACTACTGCACCTGCAGAGGAGCTTCAGGACAAACTCGCGACGCTCGAGCAGTTGCTTTTGGCATACGGACGCGTCGCCATCGGCTTTTCCGGTGGCGTCGATAGCAGCTTTTTGGCCGCGGTCTGCGCCCGCATTATGCCTGCCAGCACGCTTCTCGTTCACCTCACCACGCCGCTCATCGGCACGCCCGAACAAACCTCGTTTGAGCGATCCGTTGACGGACAAACCAATGAGGGGCCGCATTTTAAGCTCCCCGTGCTCAATCTTTCGGTCGATCAGCTGCAGCTCCCCCAAGTAGCCTGCAACGACGCCAATCGCTGCTACCACTGCAAGCAGGCCGGCTTTACCGCCATCGTCAACCACGCCAAGTCGCTGGGCTTTTCCACCGTCATCGATGGCAGCAATGCAAGCGATCGCGGTGACTACCGCCCTGGCATGCGCGCGGCAGAAGAGCTCGGTGTACGCTCCCCTCTTATGGAGGTCGGCTTTACCAAGGACGAAGAGCGCAAGCTGCTGCGCGCATGGGGCTATCCCGTCTGGAACCTGCCGGCGGGAGCCTGCCTTGCCACCCGCGTCCCCACGGGCGAGGAGCTTACGCGCGAGAAGGTCGATTTAATCCGCACCTGCGAGGATTACCTGCACGATCTTGACCTGGCCCAGGTTCGCGCGCGCTTGGTCGGCGGCTGCATGCATATCGAGGCCGCACCCGCAGATGTCGTCAAGATTGCCGCCCTCGGCGGCACCGCCGTCGATGCCGAGGGCAAGACCCCGCTGCCCGCCACCATCGAGTCCGCACTGCACGAGCTGGGCTGCGACCACGTCTCCCCCGAGGTCACCCCCTACATCCACGGCAACATGAATCAGTAACTTGCCAAAAAGGGACAGATTTATTTTGGCAGGTTTTATCTTGGGAAAATATCGCGAGGCAGTCGCCCCTCTAGCACCCATCAAACTTCGAGAGACGGTAGAGGGGCAATTCGGCTGCATCTACTTCTTCCGATAGCGGCGGTTGCGGCTCGTCGACGAACCCATTACTTCGATGAGTCCTTTATCCGCCATTTTTGGCAGATGGTAGCGGACGGACGAAATTTTGACCCCCGATGCAACCGCTATTTCTCGCGCCGTCATATCCACTTCGGCGCTGAGAGCCTCCAGGATCCTATCCGCTGTCGAAGCTGACGATTCTCTGCTCATATCGATAATCTCAAACGTGTCTTTGCCACATTTTGACAGGACATGTTTATCGACAAGATCCCCGCAGATCAGGCGAATGTCATCCGAATCCCACTTCAGGGCCTCTCGTATTTTTTGAACATCGCATACGCACCCATGCTCCCGCATAAACATGAGCAATGTTTCCTCGCGATCCGTCAGCTCGGTGCCCACATGGCTCTGAATCCACGTGCGGTTTTCAGCAAGCTCCGCCCCGTGCCGGGAAAGCAGCACCGTAAACGAATCGGCCTTAACGATAAATTTCGGCCTTCCAAGCGAACGAGACTCCATCTCGCGAATCATAGCCGGGATACCAGATCCCTGGCTTTCTGCAACGGCCCCCTCGGCATGCTCTAACGGCGTCGCCCCCATTAGGCTCATGAGCTTTGGGTTTCGGCAGCGCGATTCCCCGTCTGCAAGATTGTCCACCGTCTTTCCGCCCCAAAGCCCACCGGGGTTTTTGATCTCTATTCTGTCTGGATAGATATCGACACTCACGGCCTGCCCCACAAACATGGGCGAATATTCTCGATGGATGCAGGCATTTGCCAAGGCCTCGCGCAAAACCTCCTGGGGAACTTCCCAATCCTCCCTTCTGCCAGCACCTTGCACTATCGCCGCTTTGCGCAAGTTCCGTCCAATCGCGGCAAGGGCATCTTCGATGCAAGCCGGAATCGGGCCATCGCACAACTGGCGGTCAATAAACCGGGGTTGCCCGGGTGCAGATTTTTCCACATCGGAATGGACAGCGACATCGATCATGAGTTTGGGATAGAACTGCTGGGGGTAAATTCCCGCCGACAGAAGCCCTGCGAGCTTCACCACACCATCCTTTGTAGTGATATTGAGTCTGACCAGCTGCTTTTCCAGCGTATCGGCCCCGCGCAAAACGCGGGGGGTCTGCAGCCGGCGATTTGCGATAATAGACCGCACGACATCTGGATCCAAATCCTCGACCGTTGCCTCCGAAACCACCGTGCCGTCTGCATCGCTCGGAAGCAACGCACTCTGCAGCTCATATAGCTCAGCGGGTGACATCTTGATATCTTTATCATCCACGCGCTTGTAGCTACCGTTCTGTACGCCGCGCGCGCCGATATAGCAAGGCTTCGCTTTAAGCTCAAGTTCAAAGATACGCACCAGAAGCACCTGGAGCCCGTCGACCTCGCCTCGATCAAGCTCGTACCGCGGCGCATGGGCCACCACTGCTGCTGAGCCTCCGTCTCCGATACCCGAAACAAACTGATCGCGCACCCTATCGATAGCAAAGTTAGCCGAAGGAACAAATCCTTCGGCTTCGTTTAGGCCCAAAATAATGAGCCCACCCGCAGTGTTCGCAAAAGCGCTCACTGTCTCCCATACATCTGCGCTCAATTTATTCGTGCAGGCTTTAACTTCTACCGATGCGTCATCAGTCCCCCGCCTGCGAAGGCGCTCAACGATAAGGCCAAGAGGTTCATCCAGCAGCATTGGCATTCCGTCTCTCTAAAACGATAGATTTATCTCTCTAAAGTATAGTATATCTCCCTAACTTTAGAGAGATAAGCACCTTATTTTAGAGAGAAATTTAGAAAGATGTATCGAATTCACTGCTAGATTGCCTAATGTTATCTCTTTAACTGGCTTTCTCTTTAGAGAGACATTTAGAGAGACGAGCGCGACCTCTCTAATCATGGGCTCCTCTCTTTAAAGTGCGCACATCCCAACCGTACCTTAAGCTGCGGTGAAATAACTCACGATTAACCTGCCAATAAGGGACAGGTTTATTTTGGTAGGTTTTATCTGGGGAAACGCCGAGCCCCACATCAACAACCGCCACAGCTCCATATGAGGCAAATGAACCAGCGGCGTCTATCCCAAATCTTAAGTATTTGTTCGACAGAAAGGCCCCTGCCGGCTCCTGCTAGACTGGTAGATTCCCAACCGTCCATCCAGGAGCCTCCATGTCGCGCAAGTCCGCCTACAAGCAAGCACTTTCCATCGGCACCGCCGTGGTGCTGGGGTTTGCGTTGTTCACAGGGTCGCTCGACGGGGCGCCCAGACTACTCTCGCCGCAAAGTGATGAGCAGGCGGTAGCCCTGGCCGAGAAGCAAAACGAGAGTCCCAGCCGCACCGACGACGAGGCAGACCTGATCGCTCGACTCGAATCGGGAACAGCGAGGTCCTCGGACACTCAAAACAGCCAGGACGTTGGCGATGACTCCGATTCCGCCGCAATCGACACCGGCGACGGCGCTTCCGCGGACAGCGCCGCCACCCCCATCGACGAGGTCGAAAACCCCGACCTCAACCGCGCCCGCGGTGTTTATCTCAGCAGCATTCCCGACTATGCCGGCAACCCCTACGTTGCCCTTCGCGCCGACAGCACGCACCCGCTCGGCACGCCGTCATTCACGCTCGATGAATACGAACGCGCTACAGAAGAGGGTTGCTTTAAGAAGTTCTCCAAGCTCGACAGCCTGGGCCGCACCCGCAAAGCGCTCGCCTGCGTGGGCCCCGAATCGCTCGGTCAAGGCGAACGCGGCGATATCTCGCGCATCCATCCCGCCGGATGGCGCCAGCAGCGCTACGACTTTATTCCGGGCCAGAGCCTCTACAACCGCTGCCACCTCATCGCCTGGTCGCTCTGCGGCGAAAACGCCAACCGCAAGAATCTCCTCACCGGCACGCGCTATCTCAACGAGACGGGCATGCTACCGTTTGAAGAGCAGATTCTCAACTATATTCGCGATACGGGCAACCATGTGCTCTATCGCGTCACGCCCATGTACAACGAAGAGGAACTTGTCTGCCGCGGCGTGCGCCTTGAGGCGCAATCGGTCGAGGACCACGGCAAGACCCTCTGCTTCCACGTATATTGCTACAACCTGCAGCCGCACGTGCAGATCGACTACGCCACCGGCCGCAATCAGGCCTCGGGAGACTAGGGCCGAGCCGCGACAAGAACCGATTTGCAACCCCAATGGGGATCAAAAAGGGCCGCCCTGGATTGCCCAGAGCGGCCCTTGCATCGGCATGTATGTTGCAGGCAAAGCCCCACGCTACTTGGCGCGGCCCTCCTCATAGCGCTCGACCAGCTTGGCCTGAACGTCATAAGGCACCTGCTCGTAGCCGGCAGGCTTCATGGTAAAGTCACCCGTGCCGCGCGTGATAGAGCGCAGACGCGTCGAGTAATCCGTCAGCTCGGCCAGCGGCGCCTGGGCGATGACCACGGTGTCGCCGCGCTCATCGGTCTCCATGCCCGTTACGCGACCGCGCGATGCCGAGATGTCGCCCATCACGGCGCCGGCGTAGCTCTCGGGGATAGTCACCGTAATTTCCTCGATGGGCTCCAGCACCACCGGGTCGGCATCGGCGCACGCCTTGCGCAGGCCGATGCGGGCCGCCGCACGGAACGCCATCTCGTTGGAGTCGACGCTGTGATACGAGCCGTCGTACACAGCCACGCGAATGCCCGTGAGCGGGTAGCCGGCAATGATGCCGTCCTTCATGGTCTCCTGGACACCCTTGTCCACGGCGGGAATGAGCGAACGCGGAATGCGACCGCCCACGACCTCGTCTACAAACTCATAACCGTCGCTCGTGCCGTCGGGCCCAATGAGCGGCTCAACGCGTAGCCAGCAGTCGCCATACTGACCGGCACCGCCAGTCTGCTTCTTGTGGCGGCCCTGGGCACTCGCCGTGCGGCGGATGGTCTCGCGATACGGAATGCGGATCGGAACGCTTTTGGCCACGACTTTGGTACGATCCTCCAAACGGTTGAGCAGCACCGAAACCTGCGCCTCACCCACCGCCGAAATGATGGTCTGGCCGGTCTCCTCGTCACGATCGATGCTCATGGTCGGATCAGCCTTGCATGCCTTCTCGATAAACGTATAGAGCTTCTCCTCGTCGCCGCGGTTCTCGGCCTCGATGGCAATGCGGTACTGCGAGTTGGGGAACTTAAACGCCGCCGCCTCGACCTTGCCGGTAATGGAGAGCGTATCGCCCGTCTCTGCCGCCAACTTGGGCGCCACGATAATGTCGCCGGCATAGGCGTGACCGACCTCGGTCATGTCGCGGCCGCACATCACATACAGGTGAGCCAGACGATCGCTCTTGCGGGTACGCGCGTTGACCAGCTCAAGGCCCGGCTCAAGCGTGCCCGTCAGCACCTTGATAAAGCTGATGCGGCCCTGCTGCGGATCGGCCAGCGTCTTAAACACAAACGCCACCGGACGGTCATCATCGCTCGAAATCTTGAGCGAATCGCCGTCGATAAGCGGCATCTCGCCGTAGTCGGTCGGCGCCGGGAAGTACGTCGCGATGTCATCCATCAGCGAGTTGACGCCCTGTTCCTTAATGCAATCGCCCGCAAAGACCGGCACAAAGATGCGCTCGGCGATCGCCTTCGACAGCAGGCCTTCAAGCTCCTCCTGCGTCAGCGTCTCCTCGCCTTCCAAGTACTTCATCATCAGCTCGTCGTCAGCCTCGGCCACCAGCTCGCACAGATGGTCATGGGCTTCCTCGGCCTGGGCACGATACTCCTCGGGAATCTCCGACTCAACGGCTTCGGTGCCGTTGCAATGGCGCGCCTTCATGCGCACCAGGTCAATGATGCCGTCAAAGTCCTCGCCCTCGCCCCAGGGAAGGGTCACGGCGCCCAGGCGCGTGCCAAAGCGCTCCTGCAGCAGGCCCATCGTGGTCGTAAAGCTGGCCTCGGGACGCGACAGGCGGTTTACGAACACCGCGCGCGCCAGGCGCAGGTCCTCGGCGGCGTACCAAAGCTTAACCGTCGTCGGCTGCGGGCCGGCCTCGGCGTCGACCACAAACAGCGCCGTCTCGCAGACGCTCATCGCGGCAAAGGCGTCGCCGATAAAATCGGGGTAGCACGGGGCATCGAGCACGTTGATGCGCGCGCCCTTCCAGTCAATCGGCGCGATGGTCGTCGAGATAGAAAATGAACGCTTGACCTCTTCGGGGTCATAGTCGAGCGTGGGCTTGGTGCCGTCGCGGCCGCCCAGGCGGGCGGTCTTACCGGAAAGGTGGAGCATGGCCTCGGCGAGTGAAGTCTTGCCCACCCCGCCTTGGCCTACGAGCACCACGTTCCTTACGTTGCCGGTCTTGGGAGCACCCATGATGACCTCCTTGCAGGGCCGCGCGCAATGCGCGACGCCAACGGGGAGAGTTCGCGGTCGGTGCCGTCCCGGGAGCAGCATGGTCGGCAGCCGAGCCGACTCACCCTCCAAATGTCCTATGCCACCACCCTACCCTCACGGGCGACCGTCCATGCACACCTTTCGGCACACGTATGAATACAGGCGGCGAGAGGAAGGAGAACGTATACGAGGCAATTATTGGACCCCGCCGATGCAAATTAAAGTGCCGCCGCAGGCCGTAAAACCTGCAGCGGCTTCGCCTCAATCAATAGTTGAGTAAAAAGCTGAGCCTACCCCTCGATACGACTCAAGAACTCACGGGTACGTTGCTCACGAGGGTGATCGATAACCTGCTCGGCAGGGCCCTCCTCGACAATGCGACCTCCGTCCATAAAGACAACGCGGTCGGCAACATCGCGCGCAAACTGCATCGCGTGGGTCACGATCACCATCGTCATATTCTGCGCGGCAAGGTCTTTAATGACACGCAGCACCTCGGCCGTTAGCTCGGGATCGAGCGCCGAGGTCGGCTCGTCAAAGAACAAGATTTCCGGATCGAGCGCCAAGGCGCGGGCGATACTCACACGCTGTTGCTGACCGCCCGAAAGCTCGCATGGCACCTTGTTCTCGTTGCCCGTAAGCCCCATCTGCGCGATCAGCTCACGCGCACGTGCTTCGGCCTGCTCGCGCGGGCGCTTGAGCACGCGAATCGGAGCATCGGTGATGTTTTTCATCACCGTATAGTGCGGAAACAGATTGTAGTTCTGAAACACCAGACCAAAACGCGAACGTGCTCGCTTGGGAACATCGCCTTTCGCATATATCGCACCCGATCCCGCATCCGTCGCAACCGCAAGGTCACCAAACGAAAGCGAGCCGCCGTCGAGCGTCTCGAGCAGCGTGGCGCAACGCAACAGCGTGGACTTACCGCCACCCGAAGGCCCGATAATCGCCACGACCTCGCCGCGCTTTACCTCGAGCGAGATATCCTTGAGCACCTCATTGCCGCCAAACGCCTTGCGCGCGTTCGATATATTCATTACCGTTCCGGACACGGGAACCTCCATGTGTTTAAAAAGTCAGCGAGCGTGTGACTGGCGAGACAATGTGCTCCGAAAGAGGAGCGCCGCGTACTTCTGTACGCAAGCGACGGCTTGAGGAGCAGATTGGCCGTCAGGCACGCGCGCAGCGTCGAGCAGTCCGCCGTTCGCTAGAACGGCGGAACGATCTAGTCATGGTAGTAATCCAATTTTATCTCGGCGGCGCCCAGCAGCATCTCGACCACAAAGTTAAAGACCCAGTAGATCAGCGCCGCAATTGCAAACGGCACCATGCTCACCTGCGAGGCAACCAGCGCCTTGGCGGTCGAGAACATCTCGCCCACGCCGATGGCAAACGCCAGCGACGTGTCTTTGACCAGTGTGATGATCTCGTTGCCCATCGCCGGCAAAATGCGCTTGGCGACCTGCGGCATCACGATATACAGAAACGTCTGCATACGCGAGTAGCCCAGCACCTCGGCAGCCTCGTATTGACCGCGCGGAATGGACTGCAGGCCCGAGCGATAGATCTCGGCAAAGTAACCGGCGTAGTTGATAATGAACGCCACAACGCACGCCGTCCACTTGGAATCGGGCGTGAGCGAGATGCCGAACACGTAGTACGGGGCAAAGTAGATGGCAAACATCTGCAGCATGAGCGGCGTACCGCGCATGACCGAAATGTAGATGCGCGCAATCCAGCGCAGCGGCGCGACCTTGCTCATGCGCATAAACGCCACGGGGATCCCCAGCGGAATCGACCCGAGCAGCGTCAGCACAAACAGCTGCAAACTGACCAAGAATCCCTGGCCAAGCATCTGCATCATGACTTGAATAGACATTACTTGAGCACCCAATTATCGAAAGATAGACCATAGCTTGAATACTTGTCGCAGAGGTCCTTGACCGTACCATCCTCATAGAGCGCCTTGAGCGACTCGGTCACGGCATCGGCCGACTTGGTGTCGCCCTTCTTAAAGCCGACGGCGTAGTGCTCGCTGGACAGCGGCTCATCAAGCTGTGTATAGGCATCGGGCTTGGCGGCAAGCTGATACTGGGCAATCGAGAGGTCACAGGCGACGGCATCGACTGCACCACTCTCGAGCTGCATAAACACCGTGTTGTACTCACCGATGGTATCGAGCGTGGCAAACGTCGCGGCCAAATCCTTCTGGTCGCCCTCGAGCACATCCTGTGCAGCGGAATCAGTCTGGGTAATCACGGTCTTGCCGGCAAGATCGTCCCAGCTCTTGATGCCCGCATCCTTCTTGACCACCAGCACCTGCTCGTTGAGCATGTACGGCTCGGAGAACGTGTAGTCGTCCTCGCGGCCCTCCATGGTAAAGCCGTTCCAGATGCAGTTGATGGCGCCCGAGTTGAGCAGCGTATCCTTGGCGTCCCAGTCGATGGCCTCGTATTTGACCTCCCAGCCCTGCTTATCGGCAACAGCCTTGGCCAAATCGAGATCAAAGCCGGTGTACTCGCCATCGTCGCCCACAAAACCATACGGAGGATAGGACTTATCAAAGCCCACCACAAGCTTCTTGGACTCTGCAGCGCCCTTCACATCCTTGGCCGCGGCAGAGCCAGCAGCGGAGCCCTTGCCGGCACCACCGCCGCAGCCGACAAGACCAAGGCCAAGCACCGTGGCAAACGAGCCGGCTAGACCAACAAACTGACGACGAGACATATCGGTATTCATGGTATTCCCCCTTGGTGGCACTTTAGTTAAGTAAAGTGAGTCATGTAACGTTCAGAATCATACACTCTACCTTGATAAAGTACAAGGGAGGGTTTGCCCAGCGTGGGCGGGGAGCGGCGCGTAATTAAGTTTCCTGCTCTACAGTCCTGCGCAAGACGGAAAGCACATTAAGTGCTTTCCTTTGCGTGCGGAACTCGCGATAAACTTAATTACGCGCCGCTCCCCGCCCACGCCGGGCAAACATCGTTGGACTTATCACTGGCATGAAATGGGCGCTTGCATATCGTCTGCTGGCTTGGCACGGTACAATATTTGCGGCTTTAATTCATGAATTAGTGGAGTTATTGATGGCAGAATCTCGTGCGGAGCGTAGGGCTCGTCGTGCTTTGATCGAGGCGGCTGAGGGGTCGGAGGAGAAAAAATCTTCTAAGAAATCCAAGTCGTCTCAGGATGCGAAGGGCAAGTCAGCCAAAGGCAAGGCTAAGGCCAAGCGTCCCGGCTCTCGTCGGAGCGAGGTCAAGGCATCTCAGACTCGCTCCAAGCGCTCGCATAAAGATCCGGTTTCGCCTGCGCGTAAGGCTGTGGACCCCAAGTCTCCTTGTTCCATCATGAAAGCTTGCGGTGGGTGCACGGCGCTCAATCGTCCTTATAAAAAGCAGTTGGCAGCTAAGCAGGCTGTTATGGAGGAGCTTTTTGCTGCCCTTTGCGAGCGCGAGGGTATTAGCGTCGACCCCATTCGCGGTATGGGAGTCACCCTGGGTGACCCAGGCACATATCCTGCGCCGCGCGGTTTTCGCCATAAGGCCGCCACTCCCTTTGCCCCCGGCAAAGGGGGCGCTGTCCGCTGCGGCTTTTTTGAACGTGGCACGCACAGAATCGTTGCTGTTCCCGAATGTCCCGTCGAGGCGCCGGGTGCCCGTCAGATTCTCAACGGCATCGCGCGTGAGGCTGAGCGCCTGCGCATTCCAGCCTTTAACGAGGACAAGCATCTCGGACTGCTTCGCTATGCCGTCGTTCGCTGCGGCTGGCGCACCGACCAAATCATGGTCACCCTCGTGACCGCCCAGCGCGACCTACCGCATGCACAGGAATTCTTTGAGGCCGTCGCTGCACTCGATCCGCGCATCGTCACCGTCGCCCAAAACATCAACGGGCGCCCTGGCAACGCCATCCTCGGTGAGGAAACCCGTATCGTTTATGGCGCCGAATGCATGCGCGACCAGCTACTCGGCTGCGAGTTCGACATCTCCCCTACCGCGTTCTACCAGACCAACCCGCAGCAGACCGAATTGCTCTATCAGCTCGCTATCGACGGCATGGACCTGCGCCAGGGCGATGTGCTTATGGATGCCTACTGTGGCAGCGGCACCATCGGTCTTTGCGCAGCTAAAGATGCCCAGAGCAAGGGCATCGGCATCATGCTGCTCGGCGTGGAGCGCAACCCGGCGGGCATTGCCGACGCGCGCCGCAATGCCGAGCTCAACGGTCTTACCCGCAGCGCCTGGTTTATGGCCGACGATGCCACCGATTACATCCTAGATGCCGCCGACAACAACGAGCGCGTCGACGTCCTTTCCATCGACCCGCCGCGCGCCGGCTCCACCCCCGAGTTCCTCGAAGCTGCCTGCGCACTTAAGCCGCGCCGCATCACCTATATCAGCTGCAACCCCGTGACCCAAGAGCGCGACCTGCACCAGCTCCTCGACGGAGACTATCGCCTGCTCAAGATCACGCCCGTCGACATGTTCCCCCACACCGACCACACCGAAACCGCAGCAGTCCTCGAACGCCGCTAATCCACCGGCACAAGAAAGGGGGCGGCCCGCCTGGACCGCCCCCTTCGCTTGGTTTATAAACTCAGCTACATCCCCTTGCGCAGGTCGCACACGCCGGCTGCAGCCATCTCGCGCAGCAGCGTCTCGCGGTCACGCGTCACAATCAGGTCCAGCGGGAAGTGAATCTCGTCGAGCAACTTGCGGGCATGGTCAAGCTTGCCAATTGCCATGCCAATGTGCGCATCGGTCGAAACGCCAATGCCCACGCCCAGCTCGGCGCAGCGCTCGGCGATCTTGCGGCATACGGCCCAATGCTCGGTATCCGTGCCATGCTCAAGACTATGGTTATTGATCTCGATAATCTTGTGCTTGGCCTTGGCCGCCAGCAGTACCTCATCGATATCGAACGACACGCCCGAACGACCCGTATGCCCCAGCATGAACACCTTGGGGTGCTCCAGGGCATTGATGTACATCTCGGTCGTCTGGGCGAGCGTCGCGCCTTCGGCAAACTGCGCATTATGCACGCTTGCCACCAAATAATCCAAATTGCGCGTCACCAAATCGAACAGCGAATGCTGGTGATTGAACGAATCGCCGACAATATTGAGCGAAACGGGAATGTCCTCGCCAAACAAGCTTCCATCCAGCGAAACGATATCGGCCTCGGCTCCGCGAAGCACCAGCACACCGCTCCAAATGCGCGGCCAGATATCCTGGTTAATAAAGAACTGGAAACTGCGCAGGTCATTGGGGCAAGCCGTAACCATAGAGCTCAGATGGTCGGCAGATCCAAGTACCTGCAGACCACGCTCTGCCGCCCAGTACACATTCTCCTCAATGGTCGAATATGCATGCGCAGAGAACATCGTATGGGTATGAATGTCACAAGAAAGCAGGTAGGGCATCGGGTCTCCTTATCCGGCATGGCCGTCGCTTATATTCATTGTACGCATAGCCTTCGATAGTCGTAAAACCACTCCATCCCAACGACACAACGTCCATGACAACGGGGCCTGGCTTAACACCAAACCCCGTTTCACGTAAAACATTGTAGGCAGAGCGCTTTACTTTTAACGATACTCGTCCGCCAACCGCTTCCAAGCGGGTAGCGAATTGATGATCGTTTCATAACTCACGCAATAGCCCAGGCGGAACCAACCCGGCATACCAAAGCTGTCCGAGGGAACCGCAAGCAGCTCATACTTCTTTGCGCGCTCACAAAACGCATTCGCATCGGGCTCGAGTGCCTTCACCCACAGGTAGAAAGCACCGTCCGGCTCAACATAGGTATAGCCGTAGTCCGTCAAAGCATCAGTGAGCGCCGTGCGATTGCGAGCATAGGCCTCGATATCACTCGGCTCATCGATGCAATCGATAATCACGCGCTGGAAGAGCGCCGGTGCACATACAAAACCCAGCGTACGGGCAGCACCCGCAACAGCCGGCATCAGACGCGCAGCCTGCGGATTGGTGTTGGGAACCAAGATCCAGCCCACGCGCTCACCAGGCAGCGACAGCGACTTAGAATACGAGTAGCACACCACGGTGTTCTCGTAGATCGAGGGCACCCAAGGCACCTCGGCGCCGTACACGATCTCGCGGTACGGCTCATCCGAGATGAGCATAATCGGATTCTCGGGGTCGCGTTTGGCGTTGGCCTCGCGCAGAACATTGGCCAGTCGCGTCAGCGTGTCGCGCGTATACACGGCACCGGTCGGATTGTTGGGCGAGTCGATAATGACAGCCGCCGTCTTATCGCTGATCGCCTTGAGCACGTTGTCCACGCTCAGCTGGAACGTGTCTTCATCGGCAAGCGCCTCAACACACGTGCAGCCGGCCTTCTCAATCCACACGCGATACTCCGGAAAGTACGGGGCGACAACAATAACCTCGTCGCCCGGGTTCGTAACGGCGTTGAGCGTGCAGGTGAGCGATGCCGCGGCGCCAACCGTCATAAAGACGTCCTTGCCCTCATAGCTCGTGCCAAAGCGGCGGTTGAGCGATTCGGCGACAGCTGCTCGACATTGCGGCAGGCCCGGTGCGGGGGTGTAGCCGTGCAGCTGGTCACTCGGCAGCTCTAAGGCCTTCTTAATGGACTCCGCCACGGCAGCGGGCGCCGGAACACTCGGGTTGCCCAGCGAAAAATCGAATACGTTCTCCGCACCGATCTGCGCCTTGCGCTCAAGACCATAGCTAAAGATCTCGCGGATGATGGAGCTTTCCGCACCGCGAGCATACATAGTTTCGTTGATCATCTGTTCCCCTTTCGCATAGGCGCTATTGTACGCTTTAGCCGAGCAAAGCGCCGCAGCAATGTTAATTGGGTGTTGATTGGGGACAGACTTAAATGCGTGAAAACGCTCATTTAAGTCTGTCCCCAATCAACAGATGTAAATGCGTGAAAACGCTCATTTAAGTCTGTCCCCAATCAACAGATGGCCCCATATCGCTCAAAAGAAAAAGCCTCCGCAGGTTTCCCCGCGGAGACTTTCGCCACAAAGACTATTTGTCGGTGTCGGTATCAGCGTTGACGGCACAGTCATCGCCGGCGTCATCGGATGCGGCTTCGGCATCCTCCTGCATGGCCGCCTGCGCAAAAGCCGCGGCATCAGCCGCCAGCTCCTCCTCGCTCATACGAGGCGCGCGCTTCTTGGTCGGCATGCCAGCCGCCTTGGCGTTGCGCTCCTCCTTGGCCGCCAGGATATCGCCCTCGCGCTCAAGGTAGGCATCCCACTCGTTATCGAGCAGGGCGTTCACGGCGTCGCCCTCGACGGTCTCGCGCTCAAGCAGCACCTTCGCCATCAGATCAAGCTGATCGCGACGGGCATCCAAAATCTCGACCGCGCGGCGATGGGCCTCGCGCATGATGCGCTGAACCTCGATATCGATGCGGCGCGCCGTCTCCTCGGAGTAATCCTGGTGATCGGCGTAATCGCGACCAAGGAACACCTGATGCTGCGCCTCGCCAAACACTTGCGTGCCCAGCTCCTCGCTCATGCCCAGACGCGTAACCATCTCGCGCGCCATCTTGGTCGCGCGCTCCAGGTCGTTGCTCGCGCCCGACGTGATGTCATCGCACATGAGCTCCTCGGCAACGCGGCCGCCCAAGAACACGGCGAGCTCGTCGAGCATCTCGTTCTTGGTCTTGAGGAAGTGATCCTCCTGCGGAAGCTGCAACGTGTAGCCCAGAGCCTGGCCGCGGCTGACAATCGAAATCTTATGAACCGGGTCGGAGTGCTCCAAGATGTGACCCACCAGGGCATGGCCGCTCTCGTGGTAGGCAATCGTGGTGCGCTCGGCTTCGGTCATCACGCGACCCTTGCGTTGCGGTCCGGCAATCACGCGCTCCATCGACTCCTCGACCTCGTCCATCGAGATCACGGAACGATGACGGCGAGCGGCCAGCAGCGCAGACTCATTGAGCAGGTTCGCCAAATCGGCACCGGTAAAGCCAACGGTCATCTGGGCGAGCTTCTCAAACTTAACGTCCTCGTCCATCGGCTTGTTCTCGGCATGCACGCGCAAGATCTGCTCGCGGCCCTTTACGTCCGGACGGTCGACCGTGACCTGGCGGTCAAAACGACCGGGGCGCAGCAATGCCGGGTCCAGAATATCGGGACGATTGGTTGCTGCGATCAGGATGACCGACTCGCTTTCCTCAAAACCGTCCATCTCGACCAGCAGCTGGTTGAGCGTCTGCTCGCGCTCGTCGTGGCCGCCGCCCAGACCGGCTCCGCGCTGACGTCCCACGGCATCGATCTCGTCAATAAAGATGATCGACGGAGCCTGAGACTTGGCCTCCTTAAAGAGGTCGCGCACGCGGCTGGCGCCGACGCCCACGAACATCTCGACAAAGTCAGAGCCCGAGATGCTAAAGAACGGCACGCCTGCCTCGCCGGCAACGGCCTTAGCCAGCAGCGTCTTACCGGTACCCGGAGGACCAACCAGCAAAACGCCGCGCGGAATCTTGGCACCCAGCTTGCGATAGCGGTCCGGATCGCTCAGGAAGTCGCGGATCTCCTCGAGCTCCTCGACGGCCTCGTCCACGCCGGCAACGTCCTCGAACTTTACCTTGGGACGCGTAGCCTCGTTAGTCTTGGCGTTGGTCTTGCCAAACTGCATGTTCCTGTTATTGGCGCCCATCATCTGGCGCATAAAGTAGAACATGATGGCGATCAGGGCGATCGTCGGCAGCACGCTCATCGCCAAGTCGCCCCAAAAATCGGGGTCGTTGGTGTTGACGATATACTTGGTGTCGGGGTGCTCCGCCATAAGCTCGGCAAGCGAATCGGAGCCGACATAGGTCGAGGAAAAGCTCTTGAGCTCGCTCGTATCGCCCTTGTCCTTTTTTGTCTTCCAGTAATGACCCGCCACGCTTCCGTCTTGAACCGTATAGGTCAAATCTTCGACGCGATCCTGCTTAATGGCGCTGACCATCTCGCTCGTCGCGAGCTTAACGGTATTGCTGGAGCTGGCAAAACCGGAGCCCATATTAAAGAAGGCATAGCCCAGAAGCGCGCAAGCCAAAAGAAAATACAGCCAGCCCGTACGCGTGGGCTTCTTGCCTCCGGGCATCCCCGGGATCTTAGGCTCCCGGGGAGTCTGGGAATTGTTGTCGTTACGGTCGTCGGGCATCTTACGAATAAACCTCCGGTTTCAAAATGCCCAGATACGGAAGGTTGCGATAGCGCTCGGCATAGTCGAGGCCGTAGCCCACCACAAAGGCATCGGGGCAATGGGTTCCAACATACTTGGGCGTGATGGCCGAGGTGCGGTCCTCAACGTCCTTCCACAGGAAGGCAGCGACCTCCAGCGAGGCGGGCTTGCGGCTCTCAAGGTTCTTCATCAGGTACTTGAGGGTCAGGCCCGAGTCCAGAATGTCCTCGACGATCAGCACGTCGCGACCACGGATGTCGATATCCAGGTCCTTAATGATACGCACGATGCCCGAAGACTTCACACCGTCGCCATAGCTCGAAACAGCCATGAAATCGATGTTGGTCGGCAGCTCGATCTTGCGCATCAGGTCGCCCATAAAGACAACGGCGCCGCGCAGGACCGCGATCAACACCAGATCCTTACCAGCGTAGTCGCGCGTAATCTCCTCGCCCAGGCGAGAAACGATACCTTCGATATCCTCCTGCGTAAACAGAACCTTCTCGATATCCGGATGTTGAGAAGCCATGACAACCCTTTCTTGTGCTTAATCGCCCACACACCGCCGTATGGACGCGAACTACACATTCTAGCAGCGCACGGGGTATATTTTCCAGCCCGCGCATCATCAGCGCGGGAATACCGTCAACGCCGCACAGAAAAGCTGGTGCGAGAAGCTAATCCGCATCAACCACGCGAAGCAGATAGGCCACACGCGTCGCCGCCGTGCACTTAAAGCGTTCGTCCGTGCGAACTCCGACGACCCACACCACGGCACCTCCCGGCGCCGTCCTCACCATGGGCACGCCGGCGCGCTCAGAAACGGGAATGCGAGCCTCACCTAGCAAGTCGGATACCTTCTTGCTTCGGCCACTCATCCCCAACGGGCACATCACGTCTCCCGGTGCGGGACCGTCTACCCACAGGCGCGCCAATCGCGCCTCGGCAGGGATCTCGCCACGCGAGCCCGCCAAGATTCGCTCGCTATCGCTGTCGGCAAAACCCAGGGCAGCCGCGTCCACCAAAGCCGTCACTTCTCCGGCAGCCGCAAGCTCACGGGCGCGGCGCACGATGTCGCATCCCGGCTCAACGGCCATCGGCTCTGCGACCAGCACACGTCCCCCGCCCAACGGCAAACGCCCGGGTATGGTGATCCAATCCGCGACCAGGCCCTCACGAGCCGCCGGTGCCTTAAACGCCAGCATGCCAAACTCTACGCGTGCGTCAATCCCCGCCGGAAGCGTGACCGAGCCGGCGCCCTCGGCAACGCAGGAAAGAACTCGCTCCACATGTCGCATCTCTGGACGAGCGTCCGGATCGATGCGTTTGATCGCCAGTCGCACGATGCGCCGCGCGATTACGACCTCGGCCGCAGCAAGGCGTCTGGCATCGAGCACTAGCGCACCCGCCGCCTCCTTGCGCAGGCAGCTTCGAAACGCCTGTGCCGACAGCTGGGATAGAAACGCATCTTCGTCACCAAGGATCTCGCAGGCGGCGCCAATCGTCTTGCACACGCTCGCATTACGCTGTGCCACCACTGGCATTACCCGATGGCGCACGTAGTTTCGCAGATACGAGATATCCTCATTGCTCTCGTCCTCACGCCACGGCTGACCATGTACCTGTAGATAGCCCACGAGCTCGCCATGAGTTAGGTCGAGCAAGGGGCGCACCACGATATTCCTCCGGCGAGGAATGCTCGATAGGCCAGCGGGCCCTGAACCCTTAATCGCGTTCATCAAAAACGTTTCCGCACGATCCGAAGACGTGTGCGCGGTGCAGATACGAGCCGCCGTTCGCGGTGCCCCCGTCTGGGCGCAGAGCTCGCGAACATACCTCCGCGCCGCGGCATAGCGCACCTCGCGGGCCGCGGCCTCAATATTGCCCGACTCCCCATCAAAATAAGCGTGCTCCACGCACAGCGGTAAACCATATTTCGCGCAGAGCTCACGCACAAAGGCCTCGTCGCCATCGGACGCCTTGCCGCGCAGATGATGGTTTACATGCAGCACATGCAGGCGCTCGCGAGCAATGGGGGCAACACCGCGTCCGTCTTGGATATCCAGCTTTGATGTGCACGCCATAAGAAGCAGTGCCGTCGAGTCCGCGCCGCCTGATACCATGAGCACGACAGGAGCAGCCTGCTGCCTCGTCCGGGTCTCATCGACTGCCCCAGGCACGGCATGGTGTCCATAATGCTGAGATACCGTAGGCATTTGCTTCCTCCTCTATTCGTCCGCACCCATTGTATCCTTTGGAATCTTATGTCTCGTCTGCACCTTCATATCCTCGGCAGTGGCTCTAAAGGCAACTGCGCACTCATCGAGGGCCCGCAGGGGCTCATTATGGTCGATGACGGACTGTCTCGCCGCGAAACGCTCAAACGCATGGCGGAACTCGGGCTGTCGGCAGACGACGTGTACGCCCTTGTTGTCACCCATGAACACAGCGACCACATCAAGGGGCTTGAGGTATGGTGCAAGCATTGGAATGGCCCGGTCTTTTCCAGCAGAGGAACGCTCACGTCCAAAGAAAGCCTCGCACATCTACCTGTCGAGGAATTCGACCCAGGCGACACCCTCTCTATTGCCGGAGTCCACATTCAGACGTATTCGACATCCCACGACGTCGTCAATCCCGTCGGCTACCGGTTTGACGCTCAGGGTGATTCGATTGGCTTTGCAACCGACACCGGCGCGTTGTCGAAGCATGCCATCGATACGCTCAAGGACTGTCGCATTCTCGCACTCGAAAGCAACCACGACGTGGCCATGCTGCGTCAAGGCGACTATCCTCGCTTTCTTCAGGAACGTATCCTGTCTGTAAAAGGACATCTCTCCAACGATCAGGCCGCCGATGCCGCACGCGCGTTGGTAACCGATCGCACCGAGCAACTTATCGCGATGCACATTAGCCAAGACAACAATCGCCCAAGCCTGACCGTCAAAAGCTACGCAAGCTCCCTCGGCGCAACACTCGACAACGAACTTGGCAGCGCCGCCACCCGCGTTGAGGGGCTGCATAAACTCACAATACGTCCCGCCGGGCAATATCGGCCCATGACCATTCAATAGGCCAGCCCAAATAGAAAAGGGGGCCGGGAATCACTTCCCAGCCCCCTTAACGCAGGCACCGATGCTAATAGCCGATAGCGTTAGTCAATGGAAATCTTCGTAACGTTCTTCTTCTCGACAATCTTAGGAACCGTAACGGTAAGGATGCCGTCAGCGTACTTTGCAGAAAGGCCCTCGCTCGAAGCATCCTTCAGGTACACACCGCGCGTCGCGCTGTACGAGCTGAACTCCTTCTGCAGGAAGTTCTTACCCTCGTTCTCCTCGTCTTCCTCGACATTCACGCTAATGGACAGACGGCCCTCGTTAAGCTCGACATCGATATCGTCCTTGGCGACGCCGGTCAGATAAGCCTTGACCTCATAGCCATCGCCCTTATCCTCAACGTCAACGGGGAACGCCTTAGAGGCAATCGAGCTGTTCGCTAGGTCGCTCATATCATCAAAGAGATCAAACAACGAGCTAGCAGAGGGACGAACACCAAAGACCGAACGATAAGGAACCATGCTTGCCATGACTACCACTCCTTTAAGGGACTGCCGAGCCATCTTCCAGGTGGCAGGGACTTCGTTTGACGCTCTAATATATGCCCAACGATTACGTATATATACATTTTGCTATAAAGTTTTTTAAGTCTCTTTCTATAAGCATATCTAAGTCTGGTTGACTAAGGTTTTAACGAGGTTAAGGTTATTTGAACAGAGCCCTGAATACCAAATACGCGCCTGTCAAAACGAAGCAGGGGGCTTACAATGAGCGCATACTCGTTGTTAATGACAACCTAAGGGCATCATGGACGATCAGACCTCCGACAATTCGTTTGAGCCGCTGCAGAACGATAGTTCTGCCTACTCACAGCCCATACGCTACCATCGTCCCCATATTTCCCAAGAGCCCATTAACGATGCAGAGCCTGAGTATGTAACTCGCAATCGATATCAAACCCTAGAAGAATCTCATTCAGCGCGTAGACACATGGGTGTCGCCTCGAGCGATCCGGTGTATCTAAAAGATGCCCCCTTATCCAAAAACAGCGCATGCAGCCAGGAGCAGACACAAACACCCACAAAGCAACATCGTAGAGGGCCCCGTCCCAAGCAAACTCTAACGCATTCCGCCCGCTATCTCGAGACGCCTAAGCAGGGGAAATCGATATTTACATCGTCAAACAGACGGCGCAGACAGCACCGTCTCCAAATTGCGCTCTTGATCATTGCCATCGTGGCAATCGCGCTGGTCATTCATTTTGTTTTCTTCAAATAGAAAAGGCTATTAGGCCATAGAGGCGTTTAGCTCATATCGACCAAACGCAAAAAAGGGGGAGGCCGCGAGGCCTCCCCCTTCTACATTCCCAATGGCGGCTCGG
>UQZH01000017.1 GCA_900545445.1 uncultured Collinsella sp.
CGAGGGCTGCCGACAGCAAGGACGATTCTATCAGAGCGGCTGACTCCCGCCCGATTATTACCATCCCACCGCGCCTGTGCAAAAAAGAGGGCCGCCAAACAGCGACCCTCCAGCGAAAGTGCATGTTATTTAGGACAGTCAAATTCTTTGAAAAACAAATGGATGCTGTAGAATTACAAATAAGAGTCACCCAGAAGGAGCGATCGATGAAAAGCAAACGATTTGTCCTGAATGCACTTCTGGTAGTAGCAATATTGACGCTCTTCGTCTTTTCGTACTCATACATGAATCAGCCAAGATTTGGATATGCTTTATACACTGTTTTTTCCGGCGAAACAACTTACAACACTATAGGCTTCATTGACGCAATCTTTTTCTATGTAGTCGGCCCCGTATCAAGCGAACTGGTCGCTTTTGTTGTCAGCTACAACCTGAATCAACAAAGCCAAACTCACTCAGCGACTTCGGCCAAACAAGGAATCAATCTCTTCGCAATAATGATAATTCTGCAAATTGCGACCGTGTTGATTATCGCCCTGACCGCAACAAACGTTTTGAAGTATGAGTTCGGATTCATCGCGAGCTGTCTCATGGCAATTGCCGCGGGTATAGCGGTTTCGTATACGACACCGGCAAAGAAGTAGATAAACTAACAGGGCCTATTTGGAATCCGAATCGTCCATGGAACCGTCGATGCCGGTTTTGGTGTCGTCATCCGTATTGGAATCGTCATCCTTGGGGCTTATAGGACACACATTTTGTCCTATAAGCCCCGATCAATTCATACTCCTCATCCTCGCCGAATTGCGAGTATGGCAGAATCGGCACTGGATGGCAGCGCGCTAGGCCGTGTCCGCGGAGTTACCCCCCCCGTTTTTATCGTAACAGCTGATTCTAGGGACGCTTCAAAAAGTCAACCGAGGGTTTTGTCCCGTCAAGACGCCGAACGAGAATTACGTACCGCCAAGAGCCTCAAAACACGCCCCTCGCGGAACAGAATCCTCACTCGATTTCCATGCGGAGTAAAAACGTCAATCAATCATCCTCCGCAACGTCTATCCACCAAAAAGGCCGCCCCACGTGGAGCGGCCTTTGCTCGCAGCTTTTTACTGATAGTTACTCAAAAATTATTCCAACACATCCACAGAAGAGCAGCGAATCGTATTTTTCTTTCGGGAATCGAGAAAATAGCCTACCTTGACTTTAGACCCAACGCTCACGGGGCTATCGCTTACATAGCGCGTATGTTCTGAATCAACCAGAATGGTCAGACGATCAGACCCGTCGTTATATGGATCTTCGCTTTCGACCGACATGGTAAAATCGCCAGAGCTGTCAACGTTCAACACCAATCCGCTCACGAACCACAAATGTGAATAGTCACCTCCGCTATCTTTTTGGCAACGCTCCACTTTTAGAAATAGCGCAGAGAATGCGAACACGGCAACTGATATAGCGATGAAAACCTTAACGCCACTCCCCTTGCCATAAAATACAAATTTATTCGCCAAAGAAAAATACCCCTGCCTTATCCGTGTAATTAGCCTAGTACTACGTTAACGTGCTCATGGCTGTGGGTTGGTTTAACCTACAGTCATGCTAAAGTTGCCAAAAGGGGTACAAAGGCCAATACGTTTGCACAGTGCCGGCACAGCGACCTAGCATCGTATGCACCGGCGGGATCATTGCTGGCCTGCAAGGAGAGCATGTCCACGCGCTCATGGTCGCCGGAGGCCTCGTGATGCAGCACGCGCCGAGCGGCGACTGGAAGCGCGTCGATTGGGATGCGCTTGCCGCCTGGCTCGACAGATACGGGTGCAAGGTCGCTAAATGCGAGACGGAGACCCTTCCGACCGCCGACGCGGCGAGTGGGAACGCAAGGGTAAAAATGCATCGTCGCTGAACCAGTGAGTCAGTATTCTTTAGTTGGATGATGGATATTGAAATTAATTAGCGAGATAATGTGCATATCTCATAATGTATGCGTTGCACCATGAGAGAGGGGCCTGTCATGAGCTGGAAACCGAGAAAATGCGTTATCGCCGGTCTCGTGACAACCGGTCCTGGCGGCGGCTTGTTTGCAACCGCAATGACATCGTACCGACTTTTCACTTACATGTTCTAAAAGGCGGTTGCCATGCTGTCGCAAAATCACTCGAGATACTTGGTCCCAATCGGCTTTACCCTGCTCGCATCACTCTTTGCTAGCGACCTTTTGCTGAAACCGCCCAAGGAACTCGTTTCGCTTGCCATAGACTGCATTTCCGCCCTTTACTTTACGGCAACCCTATTCATCGGACTAAAGGAGAGGAAAAAAGGCGCAGTCGTTGCGTCCGCCGTAGGCGTGATCACAGCCATTGCCTCATTCTTTATCTGACACATTGGTGATCTAGGGGCGATATCGTAGGAATACGATCGGGAGAGCCAGGACCAGATCGCCCGGGTTGCCCGGTCGGCTCGCGCGACGGCGCGGCGGTTCGACAGAAAGCTCTCCGGACTTCACGCCGTTTCTGATCGCATTGTAGACAGCCAACTCGTCTTCGCAGTCGGCGAGCACGCGGTGTGCGTCGTCGTTTTGGATGTACAGTAAATCTCGAAGGTCCTCCATGCACCAGCGTCCGAGATCTGGCCATGCGCGTCGCGCGAGCTGATAAGTGTCGATCGCGATGTTGTAGTTAAAGTCCAGGCCAAAGCCGTCCCAGGCAGAACGGCATTGTTTCCTTGATTATCAACTTCATCCGGACACTTCCCGCATTCATCCGTGTGTGTACGGATGAATGCGGGGTTCGATACCCCGGCGGCCTGATCGGCAGACCGCCGGGAGTTCTCACTCCTCGATAAAAGCCGGCACTCGGTTAGTCCTGCGCATCTTGAAATCGCCAGTCTCGTGGGAGACGTAGAGAATGCCGTCCATCCCGTCTCGTGATGCATACGACAGGTGAACTGAACCGCAATCCGATCCATCATTGTCGAGAAGATCGAACGAATTCGGGTCGCTCGTTGCGGCCAAACGACCACTCAGACAAGAGCCATCGTCATTACAGATTTGCCATTCCATGTCTTCGCCTGCAAGAATCGCCATAGACGGCCTGGTCGCGCCATCGTTGACATACATCCCGTCTATGCCAAAACCGTTTTCAGCGCCATCGATGAACGACTGCTCGGACCTATACCTCGCAAATGATGCACATAGCACCATTGCAAGACAAAGTGCAGAGCCAACAATAACGATCTTTACGTAGCTCTTGGCCGTCATGCCATCCCTCTTTTCGCTTGCCTAAAGAAATGCGGAAGAAGCTGTTAGTCGCGGCTTGTTTGTAGGCCCTTCTGCCCCGGTTCGGTTACTAAGGTTACTTGAGGGATCCTATAAATGATTGTTACCCATATACGTAATATGAATTTCGGACATGTCGAAATCAATCAATGGTTGCGGGAGTTTCCGACCTTAGTGAAATGCCACCCTATACCCACAGAATCAGTCTGGCTGACATGTGCCAATGGCCGCTAACGGCACTTGGTCGGCAACGGTCTTAGCCCATCGGCCACAACAGTGTCTCCTTCTGTCGCGCCGAGGGCCAGACACACAGCGGTGGCGCCGTGCCGCGGCAGCTGGACGACCGCGTCGTCGACCGTGGCGATTGCACTCGCGACGACACACCTCGCCAGTTTGCCTCGCCCTATTGGCCCCAGCGCGTTGCAGTTCAATCAGCTGTTACAATTACCCACCCACAAAAAGCCCATCTAGCAGGTGCTTTGCTGTTATAGAGTCCTGGAAAGAAAGGGCCAAACCGAAGTGTCTGGCCGGACGCCAATTGTCTGGGAACTGCTTCGGATTCGACCCTCTTTTACTTTCGCCCACTCGGTGGACTTCGGGTTTAATGCTTAGGGGCAGGGATTTAACAAAGTGAAATTTTAATGAAAAGAAACCCAGCTGCCACAATTGCCATGGTGAGGGCTCGAATTGGCCATATAGATCTAAAATAGTCACGATACCTTCTCTTTTGCTGGAACGATATATCTATACAAGGTTGTGAGCGGAAAACAAAAATACGTCGATTGCTATCCGACAAACGGGTCTGGAATTGCATTCTCCGGCATTTCGGGGAGATTGATACACATGTACGAAAGGGAAACTATGTGGTGCGTTGGGTTGGAGCTGCTGCAGGCCCGATATGGATTGCGGTCTTGCGCCCCGATGTCCAAATAGGTTTCTCTCTCTAGACGGGAAGTTGCTCATGGACGCCATATATGACGGAGATGACTGGGTCGATCATTATACTTGGCGCCTGGTCGGCTCGGATGACAATGGGGATGTGGTGTTTGATGGACTATGTCCAAAGCATCTCCATCCTTTTGTCTCGTCGTTAATTGAGAGTTCCGCTCGTGTTGCCCCCTACAGCTCGGCGTCGCTTCATGATACGGACGTTTTGAAGACCATAAAGGAATCAATTGACGAGGGCACGATGAGTAGCTTGCTGTTTTCTCGCCTTGTGGGGCTAGATGAGATTGGCTCGAAACGACTGCTTGCGGGCGAAAAGGTGGAACTCACTTATCGGTCGATGATTTCAATCCTGCGGCTAGCCGATGTTCTTCGCAAATAAATGAGGCTTCCATGGCCATGTGGCAGCTTGTCTCACCGATGGGTGGGAGCCGAGTACTTTTCGGACGATTTGCTTGGCCTCGGCGTAGTCTTGGACGGGATCTGCCGGATCATCGAAATCCTCGACGAGATATTTCAAAGCGGCACCTTCTTAAACGGCGAACGTGACAGCGGTCCTCCCTGAATTCTATAAAATCACGGCCTGACTTGGGCGGCGAATTGGCGGAGCTCGTCATCGTCCATATCGTCGAAGTGCGGCAACTACGCCAGCGCGGCCCTCTGCTCCATCAGGTACCTACCGCTCGGAGACCTGCGAATCGTCTGCAAGATGTCCTCGGGGGCGAGGGCTGGGAAATCCATGCCCTCGGGAGCGGCCAAAGAGATGGATTCACCTGCCCCTCCCATGTGTTGGGACCTCATTCAGGGCATCGGCTGCATCCGGCCTTTCGCATTCGCCGCCCGGCCCTCCGGTCCCGCCCGGCTCTCCGGTCCCGCCCGGCCGACGGGTTTCCCATCTACGGCAAAACGATCGCACTTATATATATGCATTCCCGGATTGGGAATATGTTTCAGCCCACGCGAGCAAAGCCTCGGCGTACTCCGTGGTATCTCCGCTGCGCGGCTTTGCACCCTGCAATGCCGCGCAGCGGAGATACCACCTGAGACGGATGTCGATGCATCGAACCCGAGACCGGGCGCTGCGGCGGGAAGCCTCTCGCACGGACAATCTGCTCGATCTTGCTGCACCCGTCTTAAAAGGTTAGACAAACTTTTAATCGTACGACATCCGTCGAACAGTCGGGGGTACACACCACTACAGAAGGCCCACGGAACGGGGGGCGAGATGGTCGGCGACGGGTTCAAGGCACTCTCCGGCCCCACGCTCCGCCAGGGAGGGCGTCGGGAGGGAGGCCGTAATGGGTGAGAAGGACGAGCGGCCGGAGCGGGTGTTCCCCGGCAGGACAGACCCGTGGTTCATAGCGGCCATGGTGATTGTGGCGGGCGGTTTATCCGCGGCGTGTATCGCGTGTTTCCTGAGCTCGAGTCCCGCGCTCCTATGGGGCTGGCTCGCGCTGCTGCCCGTCCCGGCCCTCGTGGCCCTGGCCGCCCTTCCCGTCCGCAGCAACCGCCTCGAGCTCTACGGCGACCGCCTCGTCGTCGTGTACGCTGGGACGCGTTCGGTGATACCCTACGCCCACGTGCGGAGCGTCCGGCGCACCAGGACGCTCTGGGCGGGGACGGCCAACTCGCTCGACCGCGTCTACATCGAGGCGCCCTACGACGGCGACGCCATCGTCTCGGTGACCGACAACGATGCCCTCGTGGCGGAGCTGGGGCACAGGTGCGGCCTCGGGCCATACTCCCATTTTTGAGAGAGGTGCCGTCGGGCCCCCCGAAAGCCGTCTGCATTTGCAGGCCTTTATTCGAAATCGGGCGGCGCGGCTGAAAATCCCCGGCCTGAACCGCGGGGCTTCATCTACATTCGCGCAGGCGTATTCACAATCATAAAAAGATAGGCACGGGCATCCGCGTTCGCGGAAACCCGTGCCGCATTTGCGTCACCGAGATGACCGGGTAGAATATATCTGAACGCTATTCCACATTCCCGTACTTGCGCTACGGATTTGGGAAAGCGCATGTCTCAGCCTCTACTCGACCACGGTCGCCTCGGTCGGGATGGCCCCCAGCACTGCCGCGTACTCGGTGGGGTAGAGGCGGCTTATCGTCTGAACGTCGCGGATGAGGACGTTGCGGTCGTCAGGCTCGGAGATGCCGTAGCCGAACGCCTCGAGCGTCTCGATCGCCTCGCGGATCTTCTGCTGGAACATGGGGCCGGGGTCCACCCTCAGGCCGAGGTAGCCTCGCCACAGGCTCGGCAACACGCGCAGCATGTTCTGGATCTTGGACATCGGCTCGATGTCGGCGTAGACGTTGAGCGTGACCATGGCGTCCTTGTGCCCGAAGATCGACTGCAGCGCCTTGATGTCGCCGCCGTGGCGGATCCACTGCTTCGCGAAGGTGTGGCGCAGGCCGTGGAACGTGATCAGCTCGTCGTTGGTGCCCATGAGGCCGTTGGTCTCCGAGAACGTCTTGAACGCCCTGCGGATGTAACTGGTGGTGGCGAAGGAGCCGTCCGGCCGCGACACGACGTAGCTGTCCGCGAGGTCGCGCAGGCCGAGGGCCGATGCCTCCCGGAGCCTCTGCGAATCGATCTCGTGGATCTCTTTCAGGAAGGGGAGCAGGCCCACCGGGTCGACGGGGATCGTCCTCAAGTCGTGGTTCTTGGTGTCCTTGATGAAGGAGCCCCTGTCCTTGACGTAGGCCACCGAGTGCCTGACCGTGATGAGCCCCGACTCGAAGTCGACGTCACACCAGCGCAGGCCGCAGACCTCGCCGATGCGCATCCCGGTGTGCAGGGCGAGCACGACCGCCCGCCTGAAGGTCGAGTCCGGCATCATCGAGGTCACCGAGTTGAGCTTCGGCACGAGGTCGGAGCGCAGCGCGTTTCTGGGCCTGGCAATGACCCTGGGCGCGAGGGCGCCGTCGAACGGGTTCCTCCCGATCGTGTCGTTGCTGCGCTTCAGCAGGACGGCGTAGAGCCGCTTGCCGAGCTTGAATGACTTGTTGAGCGTGTCCGGCGCCGTGCCCAGGGCGATCCTGCGCCTCGACCACGCGTTGACGTCGTCGGTCGTCACCTCGTTCACGGGGACCAGACCCAGCTCGTCTCGCTCGATGTGCAGGGCGCTGTAGTGGTAGTCGTCGCGGGTCGTCGGGGTGATCCTGTTCATCTCCAGGCAGAAGTCGATGAACTTCTCGAGCGCCTCGGAAAGCGGCAGCGCGGCGTAGTCATCCCGCTGTTCGGCGGGAAGCCCGGCGCCGATAGCGGCCCTCGCCTCCTCGGCCTCGACGAGTTCCAGCTCGACCTCCGACCTAAATTCCGCGAGGACGCGCATCGCCGCCGCCTTTCCCCGCGCGCTCTGCTTCAGGCAGGGCACGCGGGTGTTCCTGGTCCTCTGGACCTTCTTCCCGGTCATCTCGTCGGCCACCGTCACGACAGCCTGCCATTTGCCCTTGTTCTTCCTCACGCCGCCGGCTCCGCATACGCGTAAGGTTTTATTGCTGCATTTCTCGTTCTGCATGTCTGCTCCTAAATCCGCAGTTGATTAGAAACAGGCGGGCCCACCTGCGGGAACCCGGAGAGGCGACGATTCGGGGCTCCTACCCCCGTTGATTAAATCATCGGCTGCACCGCGCTCCTCGAAGCCGAAAATATGCTATCTGGACAGACCGCGCTGAGCTGGTAAAATATGCAAATGCGGAAATGCGCTACTTGCGCTATCTGCGCGTGTTTTAACAAAATAAGCACAGGTCAGGGTCATTCTGACCTCGCTGGGGGTCAAGGGGTCGCTGGTTCGAATCCAGTCGTCCCGACCAGAAGTTTGCAGGTCAGGCACTTTGTGTCTGACCTTTTTTGTTTAATAACTAATTGCTTTAAGCAACGAAGAATCAACGACCAACCGTCCTCCACATGTCTGGACTCTCTATGCTCGCGCTGGATAGACATCGCCAGAACGGGTATAGTATCGAAAGTTTTGTCGTTTACCAGCGGGGGAGTCCTGTGGGCATCAAAAAGAAGATCAAAAAGGAGCTTATCGGCACTTCCGATTACCCGTCGAATAAGATCTTCACGATCTCCAATTTCATTACCTTCACGCGCCTGATCCTCACGCTGGTCTTCCTGTACCTGTTTGTGACGGACAACAACCGTGTCGTCGCCATCGTCATCTATGCCATCGCGGCCTCCACCGACTGGATGGACGGCCAGATTGCCCGCATGACCAAAACGGTCTCGTGGCTCGGCAAGGTTATGGATCCCATCTGCGACCGTGCGCTGCTATTTACCGGCGTACTGGGCCTGGTGGTCCGCGGCGAGCTTCCCATCTGGGTCTGCGTGCTCATCATTGGTCGCGATATCTACCTTGGTATCGGCACGCTCATCGTGCGCCACTATCACCGCCGCCCCATCGACGTCGTCTTTCCCGGCAAGATTGCGACGGCGCTGCTCATGACCGGCTTCTCGCTTATGCTTCTGGGCTTTCCCACTGTGGATGGCTGGCATCTGCTGCCCGCCACGTTCACGGCCTTCCCGGGCCTCAACGGCAGCCCGGTACCGCTTGGCATCTTCTTTGTGTACGGCGGCGTCATCTTCTCCATGCTCACCGCCGTCATCTATTCCATTAAGGGTGGAGCGGCCATTAAACAAGCCGTGGCGCATCCCGAGGACGAAGACATCGACTTTCTTAACCCCGAAATCGAAGACTAAGTCGTTGGGGTATGATTACGTACAGTTCATTCTTTGCGGCATGTCCGCGTTAAGTTAGGGGTTGTCATGGACAACATGGTTAACAATATGCCTCAGAACGATAAGGCCTCAGACGCCACCTGCGTTTTCCGCGTTCCTTCGAGCGATGTCACCGTTCCCGACCTCATGGCCAACGTTCACATCACCGCGCCCGTCTTATCTATCGTCAAAGGCCCTCAAACCGGTGCAGCCTTTGAGCTCGAGGATAATGTGACCACCATCGGCCGCGATCCCGCTAACGGCATCTTCCTCAACGACATGACCGTGTCGCGTAGCCATGCGCGCATTATTCGCGAGGGTCTGGGTGCCCGCATCGAGGACCTGGGCTCGCTCAACGGTACGTGGGTTGACGGCGCTATCGTCAACGGCGCACCGCTGCACGATGGCTCTTCCGTCCAGATCGGTACGTTTACGCTCATCTACCACGAGAGCACGCCGGAGCGCATCGAAACCGGTGAGTAGGGCATGGCCGAACGCAATTATCTGAGTATCGGCCAGGTCGTCAATCTACTTCGAGGCGCATACCCCGATCTTTCGAACTCAAAAATTAGATTTCTCGAAGATGAGGGGCTCATCACCCCTCATCGTACGCCTAAGGGGTATCGCCAGTACTCCAAGGAGGACGTTGACCGCCTGGAGGTCATTCTGCACCTGCAGAAGACTCGCTATATGCCGCTCAACGTGATCAAGCAGCGCCTGGAAAACGCCACGGACCTGTCTACGCTCGCCTACGAGGTGGGCCTGCTGTCCGACGTTCCGCTCAAGACGGAGCCCAAGGAGACCAAGCAAAAGCTGCATCCCATCGAGACTATCCCCGATATGCTCGGCGTCGAGATCTCGTTTATTCGCTCCCTGGCCGAAAACGACCTCATTCGCATCATCAAGAGCCCGCAAAACCGCGAGCTAGTCGATGGCCGCGATTTCCCAATCATCCGCTACTGCTCCGAACTTTCGCGCTTCCATATCGAGCCTCGAAACCTGCGCCAGTACGTATCGTCGGCAAACCGTGAGTCCTCTATGTTTGAGCAGGTGCTCGTGAGCATGCTCGGCATGGATACCTCCGATGACGAGCGCGATGCCAAGCTCGAGCGTGCGTTTAAGAAGCTGCATGACCTCACCGAGGGCGTGCATACCGCTCTCCTCAAGAACCGCGTATTCGAGTCACTCAACGCCGTGGTCGAGGACGCCGATATCGATGCCCTCGACGAGGAGATCGCACGCTCCGAATCCACCAAGGCCAAAAGCGAAGAGGCATCTACCTCCGCGGTCCCCGTGCGTGAGGAATCCCTCGTGCAGCCGCTCAAAGTTGTCGCCCCCTCACGCGCCGGCACTGCCAGCACCGACAAATAAAGGCTGCCGCAAACCAGCTCCCCATGAAAGGTCATGCCATGTACGACTTCGAATCTCACATCGTCGACATCCCCGACTATCCCGAGCCCGGAGTCGTCTTTAAGGACATCACGCCGCTCTTTGGTAATCCCGAGGCGCTAAAGGCCATGGTAGATGCCCTGGCCGAGCATTTTGCCGGCATGGGCATCACCAAGGTCGTGGGTCCCGAGGCTCGCGGCTTTATGGTCGGCGTGCCCGTGGCCGTCGCCCTGGGCGCTGGCTTTGTGCCCGCACGCAAGCCGGGCAAGCTGCCTCGCAAGACGGTGAGCGAGAGCTACGAGCTCGAATATGGCACCGACTCTATCGAGATCCACGCCGATGCCATTACCTCTAAAGATACCGTGTTGATTCTGGACGACTTGGTCGCGACGGGCGGAACCGTCGAGGCAACAGGTAAACTGGTGCGAGATATGGGCGCAAAGCTTGTGGGTTACGGTTGTATCCTCGAGCTTGCGTTTCTTAACCCGCGCAAGAAGCTCACGCCTTCCAACGAGGACGTCGAGCTCTTTAGCCTGGTAACGGTGGACTAGCCGCTACCCTTAGATACCGGAAAGGAAGCTCCATGCGCACAGCAAATACGCACAAAAACATGGCACGCTGCGCTGCTACGGCAACCCTCGCTTGTGTTTTGGGCCTAGGCCTCGCGGCTCCGGCCTATGCCGATACCGCATCCGACCTTGCCGCCGCTCGTACCAAACTCGAGCAGATCGGCACGCAGACCCAGCAAATTCATGAAGAACTCTCCGCACAGACGCAGGAGCTTGATCAGACTGCAGGCGAGATCACGCAAAAGCAGCAAGAGATTGCCGAGGGCCAGGCAAAGCTTTCGAGCTACGTTGCCGGTGAGTACAAGACCGGCGGTCTGAGTCTCCTTCAGGTTCTGACGGGCGTCGACGATCTGGGCGACATGCTCAACCGTCTGTTCTATTACGGCAAGGTTTCCGACAAGCAGGCCCAGACCATTCAGGATGTCAAGGACCTTAAGCAGCAGCTCACTGATAAGCAGGCCGAGCAGGAGAAGAACGTCGCCGCGACGCAGAAGAAGGTCGACGAGCTCAACGCCCAGCAGGCTGAGGCCCAGAGTGTCGTGAGCTCCCTGGACTCCCAGCTGCAGGCCGAGCTTGCCGCCGAGGCTGAAGCCAACGCAGCACTTCAGGCCGGCATTAACGCCAGCACCGCCGAGAAGGCTACGGTGAGCAACGACACCGCCGGTACGACTGAGAACACCAACGATGGCGGCAATACGCCCGCGCCCACTCCTACGCCCGCTCCGGCCCCTACGCCGCAGCCCGCCCCGGCTCCGGCTCCGGCTCCGACGCCTTCCGCACCGAACCAGTCTGTTGACGGCGGCTCCGTTGTTTCGCGTGCCTACAGCAAGCTGGGTTGCGCTTATTCCTGGGGCGGCATTGGACCGGACAGCTTTGACTGCTCCGGTTTTGTAAGCTACTGTCTCACGGGCCGCTACTGCCGTCTGGGCACCACCGGCACCTTCATGGGTTGGACCCGCGTGTCCGACCCGCAACCGGGCGATGTCGTGGTTAACTCCTACCATACTGGCATCTATATCGGTAATGGTCAGATGATCCATGCTTCCGACTACAAGACGGGCGTCATCATCAGCTCCGTCGCAGCCGGCATGAACAACAACTACATTTTCGTGCGCTACTAAGTCACTCTGTATAGCAAACGAATGTGAACCTCGTGGCCTTTGGGCTGCGAGGTTCATTTATTTGTGACCGTGCTCCATACATGACCCCAATGAGCTAGTTTTCAATACTAGATGCACGTTTCAAAGGTAAGCAAGATGGCTATAATAAATGAGAAACATCTAGAAAGGACCCTCTATGAGCTGGGCACTTATCTCCGATTCGAGCTGCAACCTCCGCGATTGGCAACCGACCGCGCCCCATACCACCTTTGCATTTGCACCCCTCAAAATTCGAGTGGGGGAGCGCGAGTTCGTCGATGACCTCACGCTCGATGTTCACGAACTCAATTGCGCCGTGCAGGCGGAGTCGAGCGCTTCTTCGAGCGCCTGTCCGAGCGTAGGCGAGTGGACCGAACTCTTTAGGCTTGCCGACAAGACGATTTGCATGCCCATCTCCGAGGGAGTCTCGGGAAGCTACAATGCCGCGGCCACCGCACGTGACATGGTGCTTGCCGAGGAGCCGGACCGTCAGATTCATTTGGTTAACTCGCGAGCCGCAGGTGGCAAAATGGATTTGATCTTCCTGCTGTTCGACCGCTATCTTGCAAGCAACCCAGATGCCTCCTTTGAGGACGCCTGCGCCTATTTCGATAGCTTGGAGCAGAACAGCAAGATCCTCTTTAGTTTGTGCAATTACGAAAACCTTGCGAAGGCCGGACGTATCCCTAAGGCGGCCGGCGTTATTGCTAACAAGCTCAATATCCGCATTTTGGGCACGGCGAGCGAAGCGGGCAAAATTGAACTCGTTGGTCACACCCGCGGCGAAAAGAAGATGCTCACCAAGATTGTCGACACCATGGAGGCCGAAGGCTTTACTGGCGGCGAGGTCGTAATCGACCATGTCGAAAATGAGGCGGGCGCCCAGGCACTTGCCAGCCGCATTGTGGAGCATTGGCCCGGTTCCAAGACCATCATCATGCCCTGCAACGGACTGGATTCATACTATGCCGAGATGCACGGGCTCATTATCGGCTACGGCATGGTCGTTGCTTCGGGCCGATAAAATCCAACTAAACAAAAACACGGGCGGGACAAAGTGTCTGATGACTCTTTGTCCCGCCCGTCTTGTACGTCGGCTAGCTATTAAACCCGTTGAACTTTAGGTAGCTCATTAGATACGCCTTCGATACAAAAGACGATACCGCGCTGCGTACGAGCAGCGACTCGCGTGTGACCTGATGAGCCGTATCGGGTACAGGAACCTGCTCAATGGAAAAAGCCGCGCGAATCGATGCCTCGAGCTGATCAATCACATAATCAAAGGCGGTCGGTGCATCATAGCTCAGGCGCTGAATGTTAAAGAGTGCCTGAACCGCTGCGATGGGCAGCACCTGCTTAAAGATACAAATGGAGATGAGACGCGCAATCTGCTCGCGACCATATTGCTTTTTAACCGGAGCGGGAACGAGGCCGACCTTTACGTAGTTATTGATCATCGATGGCGTAATGACGGGCTGCTCCACACAAATCGAAAGCGGCTCCATCCACTGCGCAACATATTCGATAACCTGATCACGATAGAGCGATACGTTAGGCAGCTGGTCATAGCGCGGCAGGCTCAACGCGTTGAGTTTACGCACCGTATCGGACTGAATAAATGCATCCGGCAGCACCGTCGGCTGAATATCCTCCGGCTTAATGCCGACCGATGTATCGGACATCGGGATAACATGTTTGACGTGGTTCATCAGAGGCCTCCGTTCGTTTACTATATTGTATTCTAGATAATCTAGTTTTGCATACCACATTGCCGCTAAGTAAAAGTGGTTGGACAGCACATTGACGCACCGTCCAACCACTTTGTTTAAAGATAGCAACCTTACATAAGATATATTATCGTACTTATCCGCGTAGAAAAGCGTATGCGCTGGTAGCCGCTATGGCTCCGTCCGAAACGGCGGTCACAACTTGGCGTAAACGCTTGGAGCGGATATCGCCGGCGGCAAATAAGCCAGGCGTGCGGGTGGCCATCGATTCGTCGGTTACAATACCGCCGTCGGGCGCCAGATCTACCAGATGCTCTACAAGCTCAGTATGGGGCTGCGTGCCAGCAAAGACAAAAATGCCAAACGAACCAGGGTCAAAGGACTCAGAATAGGTTTCACCGGTAGCGTTTTCCTTGAAGGCGATAGTCGTGGGCATGGCCTCGCCCGAAAGTTCCACAATACTAGTTTGGTACCTAACTGAAATATTATCTTTTGCGAGCACCTTTTGAACTACGCCATCGGGAGCACGGAACTGATCGCGGCGCAAGACGATGGTCACGCTGCTGGCGATTTCTGACAAGAACAGGGCTTCCTCGCAGGCAGCATTACCGCCACCGATGACAAAAACCTGCTTGCCGCGAAAGAACATGCCATCGCACGTCGCGCAATAAGAAACGCCACGACCGCGATACGTATCCTCGCCAACAAAACCAGCAGATCGCGGCGTGGCACCCATGCAAGCGATAACGCTCGAGGTCAGCATATCGCCCATATCGTGATGCACCGTAAACAGCGCCGCATCCGCATCGTAATCGATACCCGTAACCATGCTCCATGTAACCTGTGCTCCCAGGCCCTCTGCATGTTGCTGAAACCGCTCGCCGAGTTCGGCGCCACTCAAGAGCGGAATGCCCGGATAGTTCTCGACCTCATTGGTTGTGGCGATCTGTCCTCCCGACATGCCTTGCTCTATCACGGTCGTCGTTAGGTTGGCGCGCGCCGCGTAAATGGCTGCAGCATAGCCCGCAGGCCCGCCGCCGATAATCGCAACATCGATCGGCTGATGAGTAGTCATGAAGAGACCTCCTGTCGAAAGATTGGCGTTCTTTGCGCTCATACCCAAATTTATGCGAACGTGACACTCATGCACTACAATGATTCATTGTGAAACAAAGATGAAGGGGAGATATCGATGGATCAGACGCAGACGAGCGATGACGCTCCCCTGCTCACGCACAGCACTCCCCAATCGGGACAAACCACGCTCTTGGCTCAGCAAAAACCTCTCGTGACTATCGTGCACGCCTCGGTCGGCTCGGGCCACAAGGCCGCCGCAAATGCGATTGCGCAGGCATTCGACCACATCCGCGGCACCAATGGCATCCCCGAGGATGTTGAGATTGAAGTGCTCGATATCCTTGATTTTGGACGCATAAAATTCGACGGCAACAAAACGGCCGCCTCGTTTACCGGCGCCACGCGCCCAATTTATGACTTGACCTGGCGTTATACCCTTACCGGACACCTGCTTTGGGGCGGTGGCACGGCATGGTCGCGCATCATGTTCCCCGCATTTAACGAATACGTTCGAACTCGCAGGCCCATTGCCGTGGTAGCCACACATATCACGGCAGCCAACGTCGCCGTCGGCGCGCGCGTCATTACGGGCATCGACTATCCCGTCATTTGCGTACCGACCGATTACGAGGTCGAGGGCTGGTGGCCCCATAAGGACACCGACCTATTCTGTGTGGCAAACGAGTTTATGGCCGAGACGCTCCGTCCCCGTAAGGTTCCCGAGACCAAGATCCGCATTACGGGCATCCCCATTCGCGCCGGGTTTGATACGGACTACAACCGCGAGGAAGAACTCGAGAAGTTCAATCTCCCCACAGACAAGCTCGTTGTGCTGGTGATGGCCGGCGCCAGTTTGCCTCAACCGTACGTTCGCTTTCGCGCGGAGATGGACCGCACCCTCCCCTTCCTGCGCAGCTTCGAGGACATGCACTTTGTCTTTTTGCCGGGCAAGGATGCCGAATATGCCACCCGTCTCAAAACGCTTTTCGATGCCATGAAACTCGAGGACGTCACGGTTCTTGACTACGTCGATGACATGGCAGCGCTTATGCACGGCTGTGACCTGGCAATCCTCAAATCTGGCGGACTCACTGTTACCGAATGCCTGTGCGCACACCTGCCTATGATTCTGCTGGGCAAGTCATATGGCCAGGAAAAGGCCAACACCACCATGCTCACCGGCATGGGCGCCAGCATGCATGTCACCACCGCACGCGAGCTCATCGTGACGTTGCGCCATCTCCACGATCATCCCGAGTCGCTCAAGGCGCTGCTCATCAATGGCGAAGTCCTGCGCCGTCCATGCGCAGCCGAGGACATCGCCATCGCAACCATGGAGCTTGCAGGCAAACCCCAAAAGCGCAAACGAGCCTTCTGCCGCTTCTACTGGGGCGAAAAACCAGCGCATATCCGCTAGCGTCTTAAAGTCCGCTGTGGCGCAGGCCGCCCACACATATCATTCCATGCTCAAACATTCTCGCTTCGCTTCGCTCGCTGCGAAACTGCGCGTGGAACGATATGTGTGGGCGGCCTGCGCCACAGCTACAAGTACATTCCAGCAGATATATCGGTTACTCAAGTAAAGCAGCGAAGGTGAACTCAAATACAAGTAATCCAAGTAACCCGATGCGACAAAGGGGTTGTCTCTTTGTCGCATCGGGTTACTAGTTGGATACAGCTTTTAGATACAGCAAACGGTTTTGATTGGGAACCATGGTTGGTTGCGAGCACGTAGGCATAGCTCGCCCCTTGGAGGCCCCTATATATCGTCCCGCGCGCAGTTTCGCAGCGAAGCGAGAATGTTTGAGCACGGGATGATATATAGGGGCCTCCAAGGGGCGAGCGAACATTACGATGCTCCGTTCAACAAAGTAAAGAGCTAGGCGACGCCGCTAGAACCGAAACCGCCGGCTCCTCGGTCGGTTTTGTCTAGTTCGTCTACTTCTACGAGATTGACCGTGGGGACTTCTTGGATGACGAGCTGGGCGATGCGGTCACCTTTGTTGATCTGGATATTGTTAGTGGGATCCAGGTTGATGAGGATGACCTTAAGCTCGCCTCGATAGTGGGCGTCGATGAGGCCAGGAGTGTTGACTATAGACAAGCCCTGCTTAATGGCTAGGCCGCTGCGGGGCTGGACAAAGCCGGCGTAGCCATCGGGCAGCGCAATGGCCAAGCCAGTGGAGACCAAGCGGCGCTCAAAGGGCTTGAGGGTGCAGTCTTCGTTGGCACGGAGGTCAAGGCCGGCATCCGTGGGATGTGCGTATTTGGGAAGCTCGACCGTGGGATCGAGACGCTTAATGTTAACGGTAATGTTGGACATGAAATCACCTTAGCTTGTCGAGCTCTTGCAAAAACTCGTCGACGTCTTTGAAATCGCGATAGACCGAGGCAAAACGAATGTAGGCCACCTTGTCGATCTTGGCCAGGCGCTTAAGCACCATATCGCCCAGTTCGTGGGACGTAACAGCCGTCAGCGTACGGGAACGCAGTTCCACCTCGATATCATCGATGATCTCGTTGAGCTTTTTCGTATCGATATCGCGCTTAATCGTGGCGCGCATCAGACCAACCAGCAGCTTGTTGCGATCGAACCGCTGCTTTGACCCGTCGGATTTGATAACCTCGATGGGATCTTCGCAGCGCTCGAACGTTGTAAAACGATAATTGCACGAACAGCATTCGCGACGACGCTTGATAGTGTTGTTCGACTCCTGCATACGGGAATCGACAACGCGGGTATGTGCCTTGCCGCATTTGGGACAGCGCATGGTACCTCCTCCTAAACGATAACAAGGGTACCATGCGACCGAGCCGAAATCTTACGAACGAGTCGGAACTTTCAGAACTGCACCAGCATCAAGAGAGCCGCGATCGAGGTGATTGACGCTACGAATCATGTCGGAAGTCTCCTGTGTGGAAAGGCCATCGATGGGATGCTCCTGGGCAAGCGACCACAGGGAATCGCCGGGCTGCACGCGAACCGTCTCGTAGGTAACGTTGGCTACGGAATCGGCATATGCTGCGTGGCGAGCAGAAAAAACTGACGTGGCGAGCACAAAGAACAGGGTGAACGCTACAGCAACAGCAACAATCGTCGAGGCCTTCAGGGCAACAGGAGCCAAAGCAGCGGCCGCACGCTGGGTGCGAACGGGCTTAGTGGCTACGGCCTGAAAATGAGAGCGTCCGCCCTTCACGACCGTAAAGGCAGGCGAGGCGGGCGTCTCGAGCTTAAGGGCGAGGTTTCCCTGGACCATATCCGCTGCGTTCATTCTGTTCTCCTCTCGTTTGTTTTGACGAGAACTGTTTTATCAAGCCGCGGGGACAAAAAAGTCTAGCGCGGGAACGAGTGTTCGGTTATTATTATCTTCGAACAGTTGTTCCTGTCAAGCAAAATAGAACATTTGTTTGGTATGGGTAGAGAGGAATCCCTGATGGCTCGCAAAATTACCAAGCGTCAGCAGCAAATTTACGACTTCATCAAGGAATATCAGCAGGAAAAGGGCTATCCGCCCAGTGTGCGCGAGATGGCTTCGGCTGTGGGCCTTTCCTCCCCTAGCACCGTACATGCACATCTCTCCGCACTCGAAGCACGCGGCCTGCTCAAGCGTGACGCCACCAAGCCTCGCGCTCTCGAGCTCTTTGACGAGGACGGATCTTCCGTCTCCATCTCAAAGTCCGATGAGCCCACGGCGCCTCGCGGCACGGTATCGCTGCCTCTCGTAGGCCGAGTCGCTGCAGGGATTCCCATCCTTGCCGAGCAGAATATCGAAGACACCTTTACCATCCCAACCGAGATCGCAACGGACCAGGGGTCCTTTATCCTCGAGGTCCACGGCAATTCGATGATTAACGTCGGCATTTATAACGGCGACTACATCATCGTTCGTGAGCAGAAGAGTGCCATGAATGGCGAGATTGTCGTGGCTATGATCGATGGCTCTGCAACGGTCAAAACATTCTACAAGGAGCGGGGACGCGTTCGTCTGCAGCCCGAAAACGACACCATGGAGCCCATCTACGCGACAAATCCCACGATTCTGGGCAAGGTCGTCGGTTTGATGCGCCGGTTTTCGTAATGCAAAAACACATCACTGTCTTTGATACTATTCGCGGGTTTACCATGCTGTCGATGGCGGGATTTCATACCTGCTACGACCTTGCCTACCTATATGGTTGGAAGATGCCCTGGTTTACCCAGACCATCTTCCAGGACATCTGGCGTGCCAGCATCAGTTGGGTATTTTTGTTTATTGCCGGCTGGATGTGCACCCTCTCGCGCAACAACATCAAGCGTGCCGTCAAATATGCCGCTGCCGCGTTAGTTGTATGGGTCGCAACGACGCTCGTCTCAGTCGATGACTCGGTGAACTTCGGCATCATTTTCTGCATGGCGGCGTGCACCGCCATTGTTGCACTCGCGCGCCCGGTTCTCGATAGGGTGCCGACAGTATGGGGTATAACGATTTGCCTCATACTCTTTGCCTGTACCTGGAGCATTCCTAAAGCGGTCTACCCTATCCCCTATCTAGCTTGGCTGGGTTTCCCAGGTCCAGACTTTGTCTCCGGTGATTACTATCCGCTCATACCCTTCTTATTTATGTACCTTGCAGGCTTCTTTGCCGCCCGCACGGCACAAAAAGCAAACCGCGAGGCGCCAGCATGGGCCCATGAGAATCCCATCCCCGTGCTCGCAAGCCTCGGACGCCATGCACTACCGTTCTATCTGCTTCATCAGCCCGTTATATTGGGCGTACTGGAGCTGATTTATTCCGTTCGGTAACGCTCAAGACGTGGTGCGATACGGGCCGGCAGCTTTGCCACAATACGAACGCCGCCCTCAAGATATTCCTCGTGCAGAAGGGTTCCCTGTTCGTGCACGAGCGTGATTAAAGCGCCCTCTCGATACGGGATATCGGCCGAGAGCAACACGTCTGTAGCGGCCGCTTCACGAGCGATGCGGTCGACTAAGTCATCAAGACCCTCACCCGTCTGAGCCGAGAACAGCACCGCCTCGGGATAGCGTCGGCGGAAGCTCAAGCGGTCGACGCTATCGAGCAGATCAATTTTATTGAACACAGTAAGCGTCAGGCGCTCACCGGCACCAATCTCGTCAAGGACACGATCAACCGCCTCGAGCTGACGCTCGTAATCCTCATCGGAAGCGTCTACAACTTTAAGAATCAAATCGGCGCCGAGCACCTCGGAAAGCGTAGATTTAAACGCGTCGACCAGGCCATGGGGCAGCTTTTGAATAAAGCCGACGGTATCGGTGATCGTCATGCCACGGCCACCGGGTAAACGGTACGAGCGCGTCGTGGGATCGAGCGTGGCAAACAGCTTATCCTGCGAAAGTACCGTGGATCCCGTCAAACGATTAAGCAACGTCGACTTGCCGGCATTGGTATAGCCAGCCAACGCCACGCGAAACGCCGGCGATTCAATACGGCTTTTCGATTGCACATCACGACGTTGTTCAACCTGTTTCAGTTCGCGTCGAAGCGCAGCGATCTTATTGCGAATCAGGCGACGGTCGACCTCGAGCTGGCTTTCGCCCTGGCCAAAACGCGATCCAATGCCGCCACGCGTCTGTTCCTTGGCAAGATGGCTCCACATACCTCGCAGACGAGGCAGCAGATACTGCAACTGTGCCAGCTGAACCTGTAAGCGGCCCTCACGCGTCTGGGCATGCAGGCCAAAGATATCCAAAATCAACGCCGTACGGTCAATAATCTTGACCGGTTCGCCCACGGCTTTCTCAAGATAGGACTGCTGTGAGGGCGTCAGGTCGTCGTCGAAGATAACAACATCCGCATCCATGCGATGCACCAAGCCGCACAGCTCCTCGACCTTGCCAGAACCGATAAACGATTTGGGATAGGGTTTGACCAGGCGCTGAGACAAGCGTGCCACGCATTGGGCCCCAGCAGTGTGGGCTAGACGCTCGAGCTCGTCGAGCGAACGGTCGAGCGGCCAGGCGTTATCGCGCCACTCGACACCAACCAAGATGGCGCGCTCAGGTTCAGGCGCCGTGGGGACCAAAGGGAAACGAGCCATTAGGCAGCCTCGATGCGACGGTAAATATCATTAACGACCTCATCGATCGTAAACTCATCCATATCGAACCACACGATGCGATCGTCACGCTTAAACCAGGAAAGCTGGCGCTTGGCATAGCGACGTGAACGCATCTTGATAAGCTCACGGGCCTCATCCATGGTAATAGCGCCACGCAAGGCATCAATAATCTCTTTGTAACCAATTGCCTGCATCGACGTGAGCGCATCGCCCAGGCCCTGGTCCATAAGGCCACGGACCTCATCAACCAGTCCCTGCTCAAACATAAGGTCGACACGCAGGTTAATGCGCTCATAGAGCACTTCACGACTACGCGTCAGACCAAACCACAAGGCATGATAACGCTCACGCGGAACACTGAATTTCGACTTCTGCTGGGCATATGACACGCCATCATCGTGCATCTCGAGCGCACGAATCACACGACGCACGTTATGGGGATGAATCACGGCAGCTGATTCGGGGTCGCGCTCGGCAAGCAGGGCATGCAATGCTTCCTCGCCAATGCGCTCGGCAAGCTCCTGATAGCCCACGCGGCGTTCGTCCTCGAGTTCTCCCGAAGGAAAATCCATTTCATCGAGAGCGGCCTTGAGATACAAGCCCGTACCGCCGCAAAAGACCGGAAGACGCTGCTCGCCAAGCAAACGCTCGACATGTGCTCGGGCGTCCGACTGGTAGAGCGCAGCAGAATACGCGACGCCCGGATTCACGATATCGACAAGGCGCAACGGTGCCGAGCACTCCTCGGGCATCATCTTGGCCGTACCGATGTCCATGCCGCGATAGATTTGCATCGCGTCACACGACAACACTTCGGACGAAAGACGAGCGGCCAGGCGGTCGGCAACATCGCTTTTGCCGACCGCCGTCGGACCGACAATCGCTACGGCAGAAAGGCTTGCACCGGGGGAAATCATTAGCGAGGCTCGCCCACGACGGAGCCAGACAGATACCACGTCTTGGCGACATCAATATCAACATCGACGATCTTGCCGATGAGCTGATCGATGCTATAGCCAGCAGGAATCGGCGCATGCACCGTCTGGTTCTTAGGGCTCTTGCCCAGAAGGACAGCGTCGTTCTTCTTGCTCGTACCCTCAATAAGTGCAGGCACCACGGTGTGAAGTTCGCCCTGGTTATACTCGTGTGCCGTCGTCTCGATAACCTTGACCAGACGGTTAAAGCGCTCAAGGATAACCTCATGCGGGGTGGGATCATAAATCTCAGCTGCCGGGGTACCGGCGCGCTTGGAGTAAATAAACGTGTAGGCCTGGGCATAACGAACCGTCTCGGCAAGCGAGAGCGTCTGCTCAAAGTCTTCCTCGGTCTCGCCCGGGAAGCCCACGATGATGTCGGTCGAAAGCGCAATATCGGGCATACGGTTACGAATACGATCGACCAGACCCAGATAATCCTCGCGCGTATAACGACGATTCATCTCTTTAAGGATGCGCGTGGAACCCGACTGAACGGCCAGGTGGAGCTGCGGCATGACGGCAGGTGTCTCGGCCATGGCGTCAATGGTCTCAGGCAGCAGATCCTTAGGATGCGAAGAGGTAAAGAAAATACGCTCGACGCCCGTATCGCCCACAGCGCGCAGCAAGTCGGCAAAGCGCGGCTTGCCAAAGAGATCGCGACCGTAGGAGTTCACGTTTTGGCCCAGAAGCGTAATCTCGCGCACGCCCTGACGCACGAGCCCGGTCACCTCGTCGACAATCTCTTCGAAGGGACGGCTCTTCTCGCGACCACGGACGTATGGCACGATGCAGTACGTACAAAAGTTGTTGCAGCCCGTCATGATGGGCACCCATGCGTGATACTGCGTCTCGCGATGCCACGGCATACTCATGGCGTCGGTATCCTCATGCTCATTCGTACGGATATGGCGCTTGCCATCCAAAAACGCCTCGGCAATGAGCTCGGCCACGTGCGCAATAGAATGGGTGCCAAAAATGACGTTGACGTTATCGACGTTGGTGAGCAAGCCCTCGCCATCTCGTTGGGCGATGCAGCCGCCCACGGCGACCACGCGCTTACCCGAAGGCGAAGTAGGAAGGCTCTTGCAGGAATTGCACTGACCATACAGGCGCGTATCGGCAGCCTCGCGTACACAGCACGTCATGAACGCGACAATATCGGCATGCTCGGGATCGAGCGCCATAAGACAGCCAAACGAATCGAGCAGGCCACTCACGCGCTCGGAGTCGTGCTGGTTCATCTGGCAGCCGAATGTGCGGATAAAGTAGGTTTTACCGGCAAGAATATCGCGTACGGAACGCTGGTCCATGAGCTTACATCCTAACGATGGTATCGACGGGCGCATAGGTGCTACGAGCGTGCAGATGGCTCGCTTACGCAACAGGCTTGACGTCGTCCATGACGACATTATCCATAGCAGCCCGATTAATCTGGTGAACGTAGATAGAGAGACGAATTGCCGTGCGCGACTCTCCGTTAATGAGAATGTCGGAGAACACCGGCGCGCAGGAGACATCGAAGCCGGTCGGAATCAGAAAGCCGCGCGCAATGGCGACGGCCTTGATGGCCTGGTTGACGGCGCCAGCGCCGACGCATTGAATGTTGACGGGGACGCCATCTTTGACCATGCCGGCAATGGCGCCGGCAACGGACGCGGGCGATGATTTGCTTGATACCTTCAGGCAATCCATGAAGAAACTCCTGCGTTTAAAAGTACGTTTTAACTGCAATAACTGTATCGTACCGAGCGGACTCGGTAAAGATTTTATTCCTCTTTGGCAAGATCGAACGTCACCGTGATGCGATCACGCGAAACGCGAATCTTAGGGTCGCCGCACAGATTGAGGTAATACCGGGCGGCAAGGTCGTTAAAGTCACGCTCGACAGCACGCGAAAACTGCGCCATGTCATCCTTGGCGATGCGAAGGCCTCGACGGTCCTTGGCAAGATCGACGGGAGCCGGCGCATGCGAGGTGGAATCGCGCTCGCGCAGCAGACGCGCGGTCACGCCGCGGACGGGCTTAATCTGTCCCGACAGAATACGGTGGGCAGTGCGCTCGGACATCTCGAGACCCAGCCCGGAGCAGATCCGGATAAAGTCCTCGGCATCAGAGGCAAGGCCCAAACGATCGATAACCGGAAGCTCGCACTCGTCATCGATAAAGAGCAAGCGCGACGTATCGAGACGGCTCGAAGCCTGAGCGTACAGGGTCGCAGCAATCTCGGACGGAGAGCCCAGATACACATCGCAGCCACGCAGCTCCTCAAGGGCAAACTCGCACGCTGCGCGAATGATGTTATGGGGTCCACGAGCGCATACATAGCGACCGTCTTCGTCTTTAACCGCCTGAGGCCAGCTCGACTGGTCGGCGCGCTCGCTCAAGCGATCGGTGGCAACGCACACCTTAAACGCAGAACCCAAATCGACGCCCGATGTAACAACGCGTGCCTCATCCGTGTTCTGCTTGATAGAGAACAGCGCCATACCACGACCGTGAACACCCCAACGGTCCATTTTCATGCTCTCAAGCTTGGAGGTGACACGGGCATCGAAGATACGCTCCTGCATGTCCTGCGGCACACCCGAACCGTTATCCAGGAAGAGGAGGGTGCGAACACCCTCCTCCTTGGTCGTGGCGAGATAGACCTTATCGGCTCCGGCATCGCGAGCATTACGCAGCATCTCGATGACAATGTCCTCTACATGCTGAATGTCATGCTTGGCCTGACGGCGCTCGGCCTCCGAAACGCGGAGGCGGACATACCCCTCGCCAAGGTTTTCCTCGACGCGAAGGTTGCCCTCCCCCGACATCGACGCGATAAATGAGATGAGCTCGTTCGCGTCGTTCATGTTATTTAGCGATATCGACGGCACGGCTCTCGCGAATCACGACGACGCGCACCTGACCGGGATACTCCATCTCTTCCTCGATCTGATGGGCGATATCGTGCGCAAGCACCGTGGACTGGGCATCGGAGATCTTGTCCGGCTGAACCATGACATGAACCTCGCGACCGGCCTGCATGGCATAGGTACGCTCGACGCCGTCGTGAGAGTTGGCAATCTCCTCGAGCTTCTCAAGGCGCTTGATGTAGTTCTCGGCCGACTCGCGACGGGCGCCGGGACGAGAAGCGGAAACGGCATCGGCAGCCTGGACCAGAACGTCGAGCACCGTGTTGGGGTCGACATCGGCATGATGGGCCTCGATCGCGTGGACGATAACGGGCTTCTCGCCATAACGGCGGGCAAGCTCGGCGCCAATGACAGCATGCGGGCCCTCAACATCGTGGTCGATGGCCTTGCCCAGGTCGTGCAGAAGGCCGGCGCGCTTGGCGGTCACAACATCCAGACCAAGCTCGGAGGCCATAACGCCGCACAGGTCGGAGACCTCAAGCGAGTGTTGCAGCACGTTCTGACCAAACGAGGTGCGGTAGCGCAGAGCGCCCAGGGTCTTGACGATCTCGGGATGCAGGTCGTGGATACCGGTATCGAAGGCGGCCTGCTCGCCGGCCTCGCGCACACGCTGCTGAACCAAGTCGGCGGCCTTGTGGTACATCTCCTCGATGCGAGCGGGGTGAATACGACCGTCGGCAATGAGATTCTCGAGCGCCACACGAGCAGTCTCACGACGGACCGGATCGAAGCTCGAAAGCACAACGGTCTCGGGGGTGTCATCAATCACGAGGTTGACACCGGACACCTGCTCAAAGGTGCGGATGTTGCGACCCTCGCGACCGATGATACGACCCTTGAGGTCATCGGAGGGAATATGCACGGAAGTGACGGTGACCTCGGCGGTATGGTCGGCGGCGCAACGCTGAATCGCCAGGGAGAGAATCTCCTGAGCGGTCTTGTGGCACTCGGCGCGGACCTGCTGCTCGGACTCACGGATGATGGTGGCCGCCTCGTGGGTAACCTCGCCGCGGACCTTGTCGAGCAGCTCCTTGTGAGCGTCCTCGCGCGTAAGGTCGGCAATACGCTCAAGCTCGGAAGTCTGCTTGGCGCAGAGCTCCTCAAGCTCGCGAGAGCGCTTCTCGACCTGACCGGCCTGGCTGGACAATTGATGCTCGCGTTTATCGAGCGCATCGTTGCGGCGATCGAGCGATTCCTCGCGCTGCATCACACGATTTTCGAGCGTGCGAATCTCGCTCTTACGCTGCTTGTCCTCGGCCTCAGCGGCCTGCTTGTTCTTGATGATCTCTTCCTTGGCCTCGAGCAGAGCCTCTTTTTTGAGGGTCTCGGCCTGACGCTTTGCATCACCGATCAGGGACTCTGCCTGCGCGTGTGCCGACTGGATCTTTTCGTCGGCCTCGTGAAGACTACCCTGCTTGGCGGTGCGCATGTAGGCAATGGCGGCGATGGCACCCAAAACGAGGCCAACGAGCGCTGCAATGATAGGCATGCTCACTCCTTTTTATGGATTCGTTACACAACAAAGCGAACCGTCCTTACGAACGGCTCGCGACATTTGAGTAATATGGGCGCAGCTTATGCGGGTCGGATACAGATAAACATATAAACAAACTCATCACAGATGAGCACATATCACAAAGCAAATGACGGTATTTATCCTACGTTGAACCGCAACAACTGTCAAATAAACGCACCCGGCACGGCGCCAATCGAGCGGTGAACGGCAGGGGCGTAACGGGTGCTATGCTTACACGGCGCACTCCTCGCTTAAGGCATCGAGACGTGCCTTAACGGCATCGGCGGCGATGTGATACGAAAAACCCTTACCCATCAAAAACCTGACGAGCTTTTCGAATGCACGGACCTCGGGGACGCGACGTTTAGCGAGCAAGGCCGAAGCGCGGGCCAAGTCGTCATCCACGGCAAAATATGCCTCGGGATACCCGGGGATATCGTCAAGCACGACATGACGACGCTTGAGCTCAACCTCGATCTTGCGCTGTCCCCAGCCGCGACGTTTGCGCTCTTCGATAAAGTACGAGCAAAAACGGTTCTCATCCAAAAAACGATACTCGGTCGCACGAGCAACGGCAAAATCGATCGCGGGCTGTCGAAAGCCATAGCGCGCCAACTTATCGCGCACCTCGCCCGTGGCATGATCACGGCGCGAAAGCATCTCGGTCACCATGGTGAGTGCACATTTACGTTCGATAAGCTGCACCGCCTCGCGAAAGTCATCCCAATCACAGGGAAGATCGGGGCGGTTTTTAACGTACAGGCGCGCCACGCGCACGGGAATCCAAATGGAACGTTCAAAACCGCCCTCAAGATCGCAATCGATATACGCGCAGGGCTTTTTAGACGCATAACCGTTCGAGAACGAGGAGGCCGCCTTCTTATCGGGAAAGACGACCGTGGCGTCGGTCACCGTAAACGACATGTCGGCATCCGCTACTCGTCGTCATCGTCGAGCATTGCGGAGCCATCGATGGCGTACAGCTCATCAAACTCCTCGGGGGCGGGCTGGCCGGTCAACTCAACCTCGGAGGGGGCATCATCGTCATACTCAAGGCCGCAGGCAAGGCGAACCTTGTGCTCGATCTCGTCAGCGCAATCGGGATGCTCACGCAGGAATGTCTTGGCGGCCTCGCGACCGTTGCCGAGCTTATCCTCGCCATAGGCAAACCAGGACCCCATCTTTTTGCAGATGCCGCACTCGACGGCCATATCCAGAATCGAGCCCTCTTTAGAGATGCCGGTGCCATACATGATGTCAAATTCGGCCGAGCGGAACGGAGCGGCCACCTTGTTCTTAACAACCTTGGCACGCACGCGATTGCCGATAACCTCGTCCTTGAGCTTGATGGTATCGATTTTGCGAATATCGATTCGTACGGAAGAGAAGAACTTGAGCGCGCGGCCGCCCGTGGTGGTCTCGGGGTTGCCGAACATGACGCCGATCTTCTCGCGCAGCTGGTTAATGAAGATGCAGGTCGTGTTGGACTTGGAAAGCGAGCCGGCGAGCTTGCGGAGCGCCTGGCTCATCAAACGAGCCTGCAGACCCACCGTCGTGTCACCGATCTCGCCCTCGATCTCGGCACGCGGAGTCAAGGCGGCAACAGAGTCGACGACGATGGCGTCGATGGCACCGGAGCGCACAAGCATATCGACAATCTCGAGCGCCTGTTCACCCGTATCGGGCTGGGAAATCAAGACCTCATCGATATCGACGCCGATGCGCGCGGCATAGGTGGGATCAAGCGCGTGCTCGGCATCGATAAATGCCACAACGCCGCCCATGGCCTGCGCCTCTGCAAGAATCTCGAGCGAAAGCGTCGTCTTACCGGAGGACTCGGGGCCATAAATCTCAACGATACGGCCACGCGGCACGCCGCCGATACCCAAGGCGGCATCGAGCGCCAGAGAGCCCGTCGGAATAGCTTCGACCTCGAGCTCGGGACCGCCGTCGCCATACCTCATAATAGAGCCCTGGCCGAACTTCTTCTCGATCTCGGCCTTGGTGGTGGCGATCATCTCGTCGCGCTCTTTGCCCGTCGTGCGTGCATGAACGGTACGTACGGGACCTGAATTCTTGGCCATGAATAGCCCTCCTCTTAACAACCTGAAACGATAATAAACGAACGGCTGTTCGTGGTCAACCGTTCAGATTCATCATATGCACCTGACCATTCCAAAACCCGACCAAACGCCGACCAATCACCGACCAAACGCTTGACCGCGCCAATCACAAATACGACTGCTCGAACAAATTTAGGCCATATACCAGCGCAAACACCAATACCGTCAAAGGTCCCTATCTCCACAATTAAGGGGCCCTAAGGCCCCTTAAACCACGTCTATTCCATAGAATTGAGCACGCGGACAATGCACTCCAAAGCCTCCGCGACCGCATAGGCCCGAACGCACGACCGATCGCCCTCATAATGACAACGTGCAGACTCGACAACCGGCGCTCCCCCATCGGCCGCGCGATACGCCCAGCCAATATAGAACGTGCCGGCAGGGTCTTGCTCGGTGCCACCACCGGGCCCAGCGTAGCCCGTTGCGCTTACGGCAATATCGCTCTGATAGAGTTCAAGCGAGCCCGCGGCCATCTCGCGCACCGTCTGATGCGACACGGCACTAAACCGATCGAGCGTTTCCTGCTCGACGCCGAGCACGCGATGTTTGATCTCATCGCAGTAGGTCACCGCACCGCCACGAAGCACCGCCGAGGCACCCGGGATATCGGCAATCGTCGAGGCGATCATGCCCGCCGTCAGCGACTCCGCCGTCGACACCGTCACACCACGGGCACTCGCGCGCTCGACAATATCGCGCGCCAACTCCTCGTTGTTTGCGGCGATCTGCAAATAAGACTCCGTCATACCCACCAGGACCTAGACCGAAAAGACGATCTTACGGCAGTTCCAGAAGTACTGGGCACCCGAGACAATGGTCAAAATCACGGCGATGACGTACAGGAAGCGCGACACCGAATAGACACCGAGCAGCAGCGACACCGGCCCCAGCTGAAGACCGGCCATCGCAAAGACGCACAGATAGCCGCAGATAGAGACCATCGTGATCGCCGTCTTATACTTGCCGAGCTTATCGGCGGCAACGACCACACCGGCAGCACTTGCGACCATACGAAGGGCGCTCACCAACAGCTCACGGAACAGGATAATGAACACGGACCACACGGTCACCGCGCCAAAATCCAGGAACAGCAGCAGGGCCGAGAACACCAGCAGCTTGTCGGCGATGGGGTCCAAGAACTTGCCGAAATCGGTGATCTCGTTGCGCGAGCGTGCCAGATAACCGTCGACCTTATCGGTGCACGACAGGATCACATACAGAATGAAGGCGGCGGCTGCAAGCGGACCGTCGAAGGTGCTCCAGTCCGTACCGGCAACGCTCGTGTGAGACAGAGCCGAGACGATCATGAACACCGGGATAAAGACGATGCGAACGCACGTCACGATGTTGGCGGGCGTCCAAACACTCGTCAGTTCCTTATTGCTCTCGTTTGCCACAACGCTCTCCTACTCCACAACATGACCGATAAGCTCATAGCAGAAGCTATCGGTAAACTCGACAGTCAGAATATCGCCCACGGACGCCTCGCTGGCATCCAGATGCACCGCGCCATCGGAATCGGGCGCCTGGAACCAAGCGTGACCGATCAGCTCGGCGCCGTCCTCGGTCTCCTCGATGCCATCGACGATCACCTGGGCGCGCTCGCCCACATGGGCCGCCGTGGCGGCAAAACCGAGCGACTCGGCCAGATCCATGGCCTCCTGGGCGCGCTCGAGCTTGACCTCCTCATCGACCTGGCCCTCCATCTTGGCGGCCAGGCTGCCTTCCTCACGCGAGTAGGCAAAGACGCTCGTGTAGTCAAAGCCGACGGTGTCCATAAAGTCGATAAGATCGCGGAACTCGTCGTCGGTCTCGGTCGGGAAGCCAACCATGGCCGTGGAGCGAATCACAATACCGGGGATGCGCTCGCGAAGGTCGCGGAACAGATCCTCGAGCTCCTGGCGCGAACCGGAGCGACGCATGGCCTTGAGGATGCGCGCATCGCAGTGCTGTACGGGGATATCGATATAGGGCAGCACCTCGGGCGTATCGCGAATCGTCTCGATAAGCTCGTCGGTCATGCCCTCGGGCTGCAGATAGAGCACGCGGACCCAGACGTTATGCGGGCGCACAGCCTCGGCGACGGCACGCAGCAGCTGCGCCAGATTGCGCGGCGAGCCCTCGGCGACGTCCTCGTCGGCAAAGTCGGTGCCCCAAATGCCCGTGTCCTGGCCGATCAGCACGATCTCGCGCACACCGCCGGCAACCAGGTCACGCACCTCGGAGATAATGCTCTCGGCATTGCGCGAATGATAGCGACCGCGAATATAGGGGATCATGCAGAAGCTGCAAAAACGATTGCAGCCATCGGAAATCTTGACGTAGGCAACGGCACCCTCGACGGTACGCTTGACCTGCGGGATATAGGCCGCGATCTCGCGCTCCACACCCAGTACGCCATCGATGACAGAGACGATACCGTCTTCCTCATCGGCCTTCACAAAGGCCGCGACCTCGGGAAGCTCGTCGGGCAGGTCGTCGCCGTAACGAGACGGCACGCAACCGCACATGACGATGGGGCAGGCGCGAACGCCGTCCTGCACCTCGTTAGCGAGCTCGAGCGTGGTCTCGATGCTCTCGGACGTCGCCGAGGCGAGAAACGAGCAGGTGTTGACGATAGCGATATCGGCATCCTGCGGTTCGAATGCCTCTTCGTAGCCCGCAGCGGTCAAAAGAGAACGCATGCGGTCGGTATCGACCTCGTTCTTGGCACAGCCAAGCGTGATGTAGAGTACGGAGCCCAACGGAGTATCCATGTTGGAGAGCGGTCCTTTCGAGTAAGTTAGCGGTAGTTGGTAAACTGCAGCGGCTGGCCGTAGTCCTGGTCGCGCAGGAACTGAATCACCGTCTGAAGCGCGTCCTTCGAAGCCGAGGAAACGCGCAGCTTATCGGCCTCGATGGTCACCTTGACCTTGAGCTTTTGATCCTTGATGTCCTTATTGATCTTCTTGGCGGTCGCTTGGTCGATGCCCTCGACGATATGGCCGAGCACGCGCACGGTACCGCCCGAAGCCGCCTGCGGCGCGTCCCAAGAGACGGCCTTGAGGTCGATGCCGCGCTTGATGAGCTTAGAGCTCAGCACGTCAATAATCTGCTTAGAGACAAAATCGGCCGGAGCGTTGATCGTAAAGAGCTTGTCGCCCTTCGAAAGCTCGATGGTGGCGCCGGAGTCCTTGAGGTCATAGCGCTGGGAGATCTCGCGGGTAGTCTGCTGGAAGGCGTTATCGACCTCCTGCATATTGACCTCGGACACAACGTCGAAGCTGGAATCTTTAGCCATGGTACTTCCTTTCGGTACGGGGAGCCTTAGTAGCTGTCGTACGAATAGTCATCTGAACCGTTCGCTGTCTGCCCGTCGGATGCCGTATCGGTGCCGTCGGTAGATTGAGCGTCGGTGCCGTCGGCAGACTGGGCGTCGGTGCCGTCGGCAGTATCGGTGCCGTCAGTACTCTCGCCGTCCTTGGAGTCTGTGGTCTCCTTCTTGGGAACGGTAATAGTCACGCGTGCCACGCCCGATGTCTTGGTGTCATAGCGAACCTTTTCACCGTTCTTGGTAACCGTGACGTCGGAGGGCTTGGACGTGGTGATCTCGATCGAGGACTCGGGCGTGTACTCTTGCTCAAAGGGACCGGTCGCCTGGGCGCCGTAGACCGATTTACCGTCGACCTTGACCTCAATCCAGGCGGTCTTGCCCTTGGCAACGGAGACCTTAACCTTGATGACCTCGTCCTCTTCCTTTTTCGCCGTCGCCTTGGCGGCATCGGAATCGGCAGAATCAGTCGCCTCGTCGGTGCCTTCATCCTCGTCAACGGATTCGGTCTTCTTGGAAGACTTCTTGGTCGTCGTCTTGGTGGCCGCGGGCGTCTCGGGCGTCGACTCAGGTGCAGAAGAGCCGCAGCCACGTAGGAGGACCACGATGAGCAAAATCAGCAAAAGCGCCACGGCACCGATGCCGGCGTAGATGATGCGCGGATCAAGTCCATTGTTCTGGGGTGCACGTCCACCGCCGCGTCCGCGATTAGAACCACCGCGCCCGTTTACCTGCGGTATACGGCCACGACCGCTATCGGGACGACCACGATAGCCGCCCTGGCGCTGCGAGCCACGCTGGCCCGAACGCGGCGCAAGCTCACCACGGTTCTGATAGCCACGTTGGTCAGAGCAAGGCGCCGAAGAGCGCTGGCCGTAAGGCTGCGATTGCGAACGAAGGCGCGGCGCCACCTGTGTGGTATCGGCGTCGGCGTAACCACCGCGGGAACGCCCGGCAGAAACTCCGCGATAACCACGACCGGAGTAGCCTCCGTCACCGTAACCGGCGCGAGGATCGCGACTCAACCCGCGAGCGGCGGGAAGCGCACGGTCATCCGGCATAGGCGTACTGCGAAAGCGATCTCGCTGAGAACGAATCTCCTCGCTGGAGCCCGTCTCGGTGATATAGCCCGCCTGCGGAGGACGCTGACCGTACCGCGTCGAGCGTCCTCCCTGAACCATCAGAAAGCGTCCGTTATCGACCGACGAACGCGAGTTAACGTAGCCGGCAGCATCCTGAAAACGACCGCCCTGCTGCGAGGTCTCGCGTTCATATGCCATGAGGTCGTCAAAATAAGCGTTGACGACCTCGCGCGGGTTAAGCCCCAAATAGCGAGCGTAGCTCGAAATCATGCCCTGCGCATAGCCACGCGGGGGCATCGATGCAAAGTTACCGGTCTCGAAAAACTCGATGATCTGCGGCCTGATTTTGATGGTGTTGGCGACCTGCTGGATGGAAAGGCCCATCCGGCGACGCTGCTCGAGCAGCATGTCACCAAAGCGTGCAGCCATCAGAATCCTCCAAACTCACGATCTTCACGTGCCATCTCGGCGTCGACAGACTCCAGCGCGGCAAGCCCCTCCTCGTCCAGCAGGACCTCGCGCGGCTTGGAACCGTCGGGCGGGCCGACGACACCCTTTTCTTCCAGCATGTCCATAATACGCCCGGCGCGCGCATAGCCAACCTTGAGGCGGCGTTGCAGGCCAGATGTGGAGCCCAGCTGCGATTCCACCACAATATGGGCGGCTTCCCAGATAAGCGGGTCGTCATCTTGCGGCTCGGCAACGCCCGTGCGAACAATGCCACCACCGGCCATGGACATGGAAGCGGGCGCCACGGCAGACAGAATCTCCTCGTGATAGTCGGGCTCGCTTTGCGACTTAACGAACTCGACGATCTCGTTGATCTCGTCGTCCGAGACAAAACAGCCCTGGATACGGCGGGGCTTGCCCCAGTCGACCTTGGAAAACAGCATGTCGCCCAAACCAGTAAGCTTTTCGGCGCCCATCTGGTCGATAATGACGCGGGAATCGATGCCCGTAGCCACGTTAAAGGCAATACGGTTGGTGATGTTGGCCTTAATAAGGCCCGTCACCACGTTAGAGCTGGGGCGCTGCGTAGCCACGATAAGGTGAATACCGGCGGCACGGCCCAGCTGGGCGATACGGACGATCGAGGCCTCGACATCCTTGCCGGCGACCATCATCAGGTCCGAAAGCTCGTCGATGATGATGACCAGATAGGGCATCTTTTGCGGCGGGTTATCGTAGTGTTCAAACTCGCCGGCGGCCTGCTTTTCGTTATAGGTCGAAATCTTGCGAACGTTGAGGCGCTCGAAGACCTTCAGGCGACGCTCCATCTCGGACACGGCCCACTGCAGTGCACTGGCCGCCTGCTTGGGCTCGGTCACCACGGGCACGTAGAGATGCGGCAGGCCGTTATAGCCCGCAAGCTCGACGCGCTTGGGGTCGACCATGATCAGACGAACGTCCTCGGGAAGAGCGCGCATGAGCAGGGTCGTGATGATGGAGTTGATCATGACCGACTTACCCGAACCGGTGGTGCCGGCGATCAGCAGGTGGGGCATCTTGGCGAGGTCGGCGACAACCGGCGTGCCCTCGGCATCGCGACCGATAGCAAGCTCGAGCGGACCGCCCTTCACATAGGGAAGCACGTCGCCCAGGTTGACGTTCTGACGCTTGCGATTGGGAATCTCGATACCAACAAGCGAGGTGCCAGGGATCGGCGCGAAGATGCGCACCGACTGGGCGGCAAGCGAAAGCGCGATATCGTCCTCGAGGCTCGAGATCTTGCTCACACGCTCGCCCTCACCGGGCTGCAGCTTAAAGGTCGTGACCGTGGGGCCAGCAATCCAGCCGACAACGCGGGCGCTACGGCCAAACTCAAGCAAGGTGGACTGCAACGACTCGGCAGTCTGTTCCAGCTCCTTATCAGAAGACGCGGAGGACGCCGACTGCGGATTGGCGTGCAGGATTTCGAGCGGCGGGAGCTTGAGGCCGTCCTCTTGTTCGCCCTCGGCATCGGCAGCGGTGCCATCCGCTCCCCCATCGCCGGCTGCAACAGGAGCTGCGGAAGCCGTAGAGGAGGCATCGGCAACCTTGGGATGCTTTAGGAAGTCGGGGATCTGCGGAGCTGCCGAAACGGGATTCACGGCAAACGGCGGTTCGGACTCATCAGCCTTGTCCGGGTCGTCTTCCATCGACAGCTGTCCGGTGACTTGCCCCGCCTTGACATGGCGGCGCGGCAGCAAGGTTGTCTTGGCGGTCTCGAGCGGAGCCTCGTCGTCCTCGTCATCGCCTTCGGTGAGCTCGATTTCGCTATCGGACCAAGACGGGTCGGGCTCGCTCGTGTTGAGCTTGGGTGTGGCCTTGCCCTTCTTGGCATGGCGACGCGGCAGCAGCGTGGTCTTGGCTCGCTCGGCCTCCACGGCCTCGGAAACGTCGACAAACGGGTCATCATCCTCGTCGTCATCCAAAACAGGATCAACATCGCCACCCATGACCGTGGTCACAGCGGCGTCAGTTCCCTTTTGACGCAGAATGCTCAGGTGCGGACGGGCAACGCCGGGAACCGACAGGGCCTCTTCGTCGCCCCACGGGCTCGCATTGACATCGGCACGACGGCGCTCGGCAAAATCGGCAGCGCGATCGCGTGCGGAGCGCAAAACGCCGCCCACCGAGAAGC
>UQZH01000018.1 GCA_900545445.1 uncultured Collinsella sp.
CGGTCTTTCATGCAGCAGGGGCTCTCAATGTTTTTATGTCCTGCTCATATCGTCTCTGCCGGCGATTAGGAACAGGCCCCCAACGCCGACCTTAAAAGTGGCGGCGGATGGCGTCGACCATGCCCTGCGGCGTGGTTTGGCCGAGCACGTCGGCCGCGACGCCAGCGTCCATAAAGATATTCATGAGCGCTTGCAGGGCCTCGACCTGGCCGCCCGGCTCGGCAATGCCCAGATTGATAACGATCTGCGCCGGCACCGGGGCGCCCATGCCCGCCATCGCGTTGAACGTCACAGGTGCAGCGGGCTTTACCACCGCGATATAGGGCTTGGCCACAAATCCCGGATCGGTATGCGGAATGGCGATGTTGGCCGCCGGCATGGCGAGACCCGTGGGATAGGCGTCCTCGCGCGTGCGGACGGCGTCGAGCCAACCGGGCGCAATGTAGCCACGCGGAGCGAGCTCACCCTCGAGCCGCGCAAACACCTCACCCGGTGACACGCACTCCCAATCAAAAAACACCAGCTCAGGCGTAAACAATGCTTCGTTATCCGCCATGGGCCCACCTCTCTCACCTTGTCACCTGCGACGTTCTTTAACGACTAGTCACTGAAGAACGTCGCAGGTGACTACCTAAAACAAAGGATGGCCACTTGCGCCTTGGCGCCAATGACCACCCTGACTACTCGGCTAAATTGTACTGTGTGCCACTAGCCGCGAGGCGCATCAATTGCGACCTTGCCGCTCTCCAGCACGTGAACGCGACCGTCGGCGAGCATTTGCACGACCTCGGGATACAGCACATGCTCGATCGCGTGGATGTGCTCCTCGAGCGTGTCGACGTCCCAGCCCTCCTCAACAGCCAGCGCACGCTGGGCGATGATGGGACCGTTGTCGTAGATCTCGTTGGCAAAGTGCACGGTCACGCCGGTCACCTTGACGCCGCGCGCAAACGCATCGTCGATCGCATGGGCACCGGTAAAGCTCGGCAGCAGTGCCGGATGCAGGTTGACCACGCGGTTGGGGAACGCCGCCAGCAGCGGCGTGTGCACCATGCGCATGTAACCGGCCATCACCACGTACTCGCAGCCGCGCTCGAGCAGCTCATGCGCGATGATCTCGTCAGCCGCGATGGGGTCGGCATAGACATCTTTGGACAGCGTGAGTGTCTGGATGCCCGCACGCTCGGCACGCTGCAAGCCCTTGGCCGAAGGACGGCTCGACACCACAAGCTCAATCGAGGCGTTGAGCTTGCCGGCGGCGATCAGGTCGATCAGCGCCTGCAGGTTGGTACCCGAACCGCTGATAAGCACGCCGATCTTGAGCGGCTCGGCCGTATCGGTGCCGGTCGGACGGGTGTAGGGCACAAAGCCCAGGCCCTCGGCGGCAGCCATCTGCTCGTTAGCGCTCATCGGAGTACACGACCTTACCGGAACCCTCGACGCACTCACCCACGCGGAACGGCTTCTCGCCCAGCGCGACCAGCGCCTCGGTCACGGCAGCCTCGTCCTCGGGAGCGACGATCAGGCACAGGCCGACGCCCATGTTGAAGGTCTTGCATGCCTCGTTGGGCGCGAGCTCGGCCTGACGCGACACATAGGTGATGACGGGCGGAACAACCCAGCCCATCTCGGCGCCGTTGCGGGTGACCACGGCGTCGACGTCGTCGGCAAGCGCGCGGTTGAGGTTCTCGGTAATACCGCCGCCGGTGATGTGGGCGATGGCATGAACGTTAGCGCCACCGCGGAGCAGCTCCAGAATCGGCTTGACGTAGATGCGCGTGGGGGCCAGCAGGGCGTCGGCCAGCGAAGCGCCGCCGAGCTCCTCGAGCGGCCGGCTTAGCTCCTCGGCCTTAGCGGTAGCCTCGGGCGTACCCGGCTTGATGCCGTCAACGCCGATAACCTTGCGCACGAGTGAGTATCCGTTGGAGTGCACACCGGTGGAGGGCAGGCCCAGGATCACATCGCCGGGGCGAACGTTCGCGGGGTCGAGCATCTTGGGACGATCGACAACACCCACGGTAAAGCCGGCGAGGTCGTAATCGGCGGGGGCCATGACGCCCGGGTGCTCGGCCATCTCGCCGCCCACGAGCGCGCAGCCCGCGAGCTTGCAGCCGTCGGCCACGCCCTTGATGATCTTTGCCATGTGCTCGGCCTCAATGTGACCGATGGCAACGTAATCCAGGAAGAACAGCGGCTCGGCGCCCGAAGCCAAAATGTCATTGACGCACATGGCGACCAGGTCCTGACCCACCGTCTCGTGACGATCCATAATCTGGGCGAGCACGAGCTTGGTACCCACGCCGTCGGTGCCGCTGATCAGGATCGGGTCTTCCATATCCTTGAGCGCGGCGGCCGAGAACAGGCCACCAAAGCCACCGATGCCGCCGATAACCTCGGGGCGGTTGGTGTCCTTGACCATCTGCTTAATAGCGTCGACGGCGCGGCCGCCCTCGGCGGTATCGACGCCGGCGTCCTCGTACGTCACATGCTTGCTGTCGCTCATCTGAGCCTTCCTCTCCCACTACCGTGGCGCCGCGCGGGCGCCAAACGGTGCTCATAGTTGCGTTCATTTCGGCGCGTGCCATAACAGCACGCGCCGTCATATCAACAAAACAGCAGGTAAAACCTACCAAAATAAACCTGTCCCCACATGGCAGGTTTTAGGCCTCGCCGTGCTCCTCTTCCCAACTGCGGTCGTCGTATTTCTCGACCACGGCGTCGTCGTCAAAGTGCAGTGGCTTATCCAGGTTGCGGGGCTTAAAGCCCTCCATGAACTTGTCGCGGCCAAAGCTCTCGGGAATCGCCACGGGGTAGCGTCCGGTAAAGCACGCATCGCAGTAACCGCCCTTGGGCATGACCTTCAGCAGGCCCGCGACCGAAAGGAAGGCCAGCGAATCGGCGCCGATATACTCGCAGATCTCATCGACCGTCTTGTTGGCGCTGATAAGCTGCGACTGCACGTCGGTATCGATACCGTAGAAGCACGGCCAGATGACCTCGGGCGAGTTGATGCGGATATGAATCTCCTTGGCGCCGGCGTTGCGCAGCATCTTGACGAGCTGCACCATGGTGGTGCCGCGGACGATGGAGTCGTCGATGACGACCAGGCGCTTGCCTTCGATGTTGTCGCGCAGCGGGTTGAGCTTCATGCGCACGCCCATGGCGCGCAGCTCCTGCGTGGGCTCGATAAACGTACGGCCCACGTAGCGGTTCTTGATAAGGCCCTCGCCAAAGGGAATACCGCTCTCGTGCGAATACCCCTCCGCGGGCGGCAGGCCGGAGTCGGGCACGCCGATGACCAGGTCGGCCTCGACGGGCTCCTCATGTGCCAGCTGACGACCCATGTCATAACGGCAGGCGTAGACGCTCTTGCCGTTCATGATGGAATCGGGGCGAGCGAAGTAGACCTGCTCAAAGATGCAGTTAGCAGGCTCTTCGGCGGCAGGCACGCCCTGCTCGGACACAAGGCCCTCGGCGCTGATGCGCAAAATCTCACCGGGACGAACGTCGCGGACGTACTCGGCGCCCACGATATCGAGCGCACAAGTCTCGGAGGCGACGACCCAGCCGCCAGCGCGGGTGACATGGGTGGTGGCGTTGACCGTCGCGGCGCCGTCCTGCGACGGCAGCTGCGAAACGGATGCGGCATCGGCCTGGTCCAGGCCCTCGTCCACCAGCTTGCCCAGCACGAGCGGGCGAATGCCGTGCGGATCGCGGAATGCGTAGAGCGCCTGCTCGTTGATGAGCGTCATGGCGTAGCCGCCGCGCACGAGCTCCATGGTCTTGCGAATGCCCTCGCGCAGATGGCCTGTACGCTGAGTAAAGTAGCCGATGAGTTTGGTCGCGACCTCGGAATCCGAGTTGGAGAGGAACGGCACGCCCAGCTCGATCAGCTGGCGGCGCAGCTCGTCGGTGTTGACGAGGGTGCCGTTGTGCGCGAGCGCGATAATGACGCTATTGATGGTAGAGAGGTGCGGCTGAGAGGCTTCCCAGCTCTTGGCGCCGGCGGTGCCGTAGCGCACATGACCCACGGCCAGCTGACCGGAGAGCGTCGACAAGTCGGCATTGGAGAACACGCGGTCGAGCAGGCCCAGATCCTTGCGGACCATAACCGTACCGCCGTCACCAACAGCGATTCCCGCCGATTCTTGGCCACGGTGCTGCAGTGCACGCAGGCCAAAGTACGTCAGTCGAGCCACGTCGCGATCGGGCGCCCAGACACCAAAAACGCCGCATTCCTCATGCAGCTGGTCAGAGTCCGGATCATACGTCGACATGGCATTCACCTGTCCCGCGGCACGCTCGGCCGCGCGGATGGTTTCTTGAGACATGGCATCCCCTCAGAGCCTCGTATTTTGGCGTTACCCGCCTTATTATACGCACGGCGCGACGCGCTCCCCCGCGCATGAGCAGCGCTTTTTAAAAGCCCACCGAGCTAATAATCCGTTTTGCGGCCAAACATTTTATTGGTCTGCCCAGTGCAAGCGCCCGCGCCCCTAGATGGCCGCCGCGTCCACCGTTGGGGATGACAAAGTTGCAATTGGGACGTTCGTCCTGTCTTTTGGCAGGTCGGCGGCGTATCCTTGTAACCTAGGACAAAGCGAGAAAGGTTCTGTATGGATCGAAATGAACTCGACCCCAGCGTCCCCAGCGCCACAGAGGTCAAAAAGATCCCGCTCATCATTAAGGTGTACGCCGTCCTGTGCATCCTGTCCGGCGTGGGCACGCTCCCGTCGGTCGCCGCCTTTATGTGGCAGGTCATCACCGCACTCATCAACGGTAACGCCGCCGAAAAGCTCGGCGACAATATGCTGGTCGCAGTTGGACTCATCGTCGCCGGCATCATGCTCTCTGCGGCAAGTGCCGTCATCCTGATTATCTTTGGCCTGGACCTTATCAAAAACCAGCGCCGCAACGCCGCCCGCCTGTCCTACATCCTTATTGCATTCACCGTCGTCGAGCTTTTGGTCGACGTGATGCTCCAGGGTATCGGGCTCTTCTTACTTCGTCCCGCTATTCAGCTCGGTATACTCATCGCGCTTTCAGCCACCGTCGATCCCACGCTACGCCAGGAGCGCGAACTGCAGCGCCGCCTGCGGGAGATGCTCGACCGCGACGCCGCGGCCGAGGGCATGCTCGGCCGCGATGAAACCGGCGAGGGCTACATCAAGCTCAACTACTTCAACCTGTTCTGGGTATTCTTCGTCTGCTGCGTGCTCGGCCTGATCGCCGAGGACATCTGGCACATGACGGTCGACGACCCAGGCGTCTACCAGGACCGCGCCGGCATGCTGTTTGGTCCCTTCAGCCCCATCTATGGCTTTGGCGCCGTACTCATGACCATGGTGCTCAACCGCTTCTATAAAAAGAACCCCATCATCATTTTCCTGGTAAGCGCTGTGCTCGGCGCGAGCTTTGAGGTGTTCGTGGGCTGGTTTATGCAGACCTCATTTGGCGTGGTCTCGTGGAGCTACTCGCACATGAAGCTGTTCGGCATGCCCGACCCACTCGCCGTCCTTACGGGCGGACGCACCTGCACGGGCTTTGCCTGCCTGTGGGGCCTGGGTGGCCTTATCTGGATCAAGCTGCTGCTGCCGAGGCTGCTCAAGCTCATCAACATGATTCCGTGGAAGAGTCGCTACTCGGCTACCGTCATCTTTACCGTCATTATGCTGGTCGACGGCATCATGACGCTGCAGTCGCTCGACTACTGGTACCAGCGCGTCAACGGCACGGAGCCGGATATTCCCGTCGCGCAGTTCTACGGCAAATATTTTGATAACGACTACATGGAAAACCGCTTCCAGAGCATGACCATGAGCCCCAAGGATGCGACGCGCGTGTAGCGCCACGCAATGCCGAGATTTTTCAACGCACAGAAAAGCCCACTGGCAGACTGATTGAACTGCCAGCGGGCTTTTTGTTGGCGAGTGCTGCTGCCGGCCTTACGCCTCGCGCTCGACCTCGCTCACACACTCATTTTTGATGGTACCGACGAGCGCCTGCAGCGCATCGACGACATGCGGGCGAATGTCCCCGCCAATGAGCACGAGCATGATGTCGTCGCCCACGGTAAGCTCGCCACTCGCCAGCCACACACGCACATAGCCGATACCCGGCATCGTGCGCGTCGCCTCGATAGCGGCCTGTACCTTATCGGCATCGAAGCCGAACACCATGCCGCCCACCTTATGTCCAGGCGCCACACCATCTGTCTCGACCCCACGCACCTCGGACTTAGGCGTCGCACGCACCACGCCGTTGTGTGTCAGGTACATCCCACAATCAGCCGCCGAAACATCGGCCTTGGCTTCGCGCAGCCAAGCATCAACCGAAGGCATCGATTTGCCACTTTCAAGCATCATTTCTCCTTTTGATTTCCAGGGTAGTCTTTTTGGGACAGGGCTCCCGGACACTTTATTCCTCGACCGGCGTGAGCACCATGACTGCGCGCGTATTGCTAAATGACAGCGAACGGCAAGTCACAAGCGTTACGACCTTGGTTGCCGAAGCGGCGCGGTCGGTGGCGTCGCTCGCCACAGCAGAGGCACCGTCGAGCATCTCGGACAGGTAATTCTTCAGTCCGTCATCGCCCTCAAAGTTGGGCGTGCGCGCCTTGGCATACGTGTCCTCGACCACCTTGGTCGCCAGCGGGCGCAACTTATACGTCGCATCGCGCGTGATGTAGTACACGTATTCCACGCTGTCGAACGTCGCCTGATCGGTTGTATCCGAAATCACGTTGAACATCGAACCGTCGTTCATGTGATGACCGTAAATCGTGGTCTGCTGATCCACCATGCCCGGCGCGGTGTCGTCGCTATCCAAAAAGATGGCGCCCGACGCATTGGACGTACCGTCGAACAGCGTGTTGAGGTACTTGGAGTTGTTGTTGGTCTGCACCACGGGGTAGTTGATGTTGGTGCCGGGCGCGTAAATCCAACCCACAACCTCGGGATTTGTCTGGGCAAGCGCATTGAAGTCGATAATTGGCACGCCACTGGCGTCCTTGTCGCTCACATATTGCTTTTCGATTTTTTGATACGACTCGCTCGCCTGCTTATAGCCAATCTGCGCGTTGATAAAGATGGCGGCCGCAGCAACGATCAGGCCAATGCCGATGATAATGAGCAGAATGGGAATGACGGAGCGGCGCTTTTTGCGCGGCGGCTCGGTATAGCTCGATGGCGCGGTATGCGCCGAAGAGCGGGGTAACTTCTTGGCCGTACTGTATGACGAAGGGCGATATGCAGCAGGTGTATCCTGACGGCGATGTTTCGCCGGCGTCACGGGGCGCGGCGCACGCGACTGCTGAGGAGAGGATGTCCGACCCTGCTGCGGCGCGCGGGCTGCTCCCGACTTGGCTGGATCGGGAATCCAAGAAGCCGAAAAACGCTTTCCCTGATAGTCGGACATGGCTCTCCTTGTGCTGCAAATGGACTGGCAGAGCGCTTAGGCGTCAGCCATCTCCTGCTTCATCTTCTCGATAACCTTGCGGTACTCGGGGTCGCATGCGCCCAGAATCTGCGTGGCGTAAATGGCAGCGTTCTTGGCACCGTTGATGGCCACACAGGCAACGGGCACGCCCGAAGGCATCTGCACCATCGACAGCAGCGAGTCCATACCACCCAGATCGCTCGTCTTCATAGGCACGCCGATGACCGGCAGCGGCGTAAACGCAGCCACGACACCGCCCAGGTGAGCAGCCTTGCCGGCGGCGGCGATAATCACCTTGATGCCGCGGTCGGCAGCAGTCGAGGCCCACTCATGGACCTTCGCCGGCGTGCGGTGCGCGCTTGCAATGACGAGCTCATAGGGCACGCCCAGTGCCTCGAGCTCGGCGGTGCAACCTTCCATAACGCCCAGATCGGACTTGGAGCCCATGATGATCCCGACAACCGGCTTCTGATCTGCCATAAACAAAGACCTCCTGTTGAGAGCGGTGACGCGGCGAATCCGCGACCCTTAACTACTGAGAGTAGTATAGCTGCTTCCATCCCAGCGACTCCATCGAGAGAGGAGGTCTGGAGCACGCGGGCAGAAAACAACGCCCGCCCATGCACGTTTACAGATTGTCCAGGTAGTCGTCGGCGTCGTAGGTGAGGCTGTAGGCCTTGTTGAGGATGCGCACGAGCTCTTTCGCATCGTGCTCGCCGAGCGACGAGAGCTGCTTGGAGAGCGACGCCACGCTCTCGGCGTTCTTCTTAGCCGCGAAATCACGGCCCTTATCGGTGATGCTCACCAGCACGCGGCGACGATCGGAAGGATCGGGGCGACGCGTGATATAGCCCTTGGTCTCGAGCGAATCGAGGATGTGCGACATGCGCGCACGGGTGAAGCTGAGTTTTTTGGCGATCTCGGAGGGGATCACATCGTCGTCGACGCCCGAGAGATATTGCAGCACCGGAGTCTCACCCACGCTGGCACCGCCCGCCGCGCTCAGCGAGCCCTTTGCCAGCGATCGCGAGTACACGATCAGTTTTCTTGCAACGTCGTCGTAATCCACAAACTGCCGAATCTCTTGCCTTGCCCCATTATTAGTTGCCATTCGCAACAATTAGTACATTATACCCCAGCGGCCGAGCCGTCCGGCTACGATTCCCGTTTGCGCCCCACAAGCTCATCAACGTCCACACCGGCCGCCTCGAGCATGCGCTCCACGTTCTTCTTGGCGTTGGTCGTGCCCACTTTGAGGATGACCGACACGGGCACACCGACCACCAGGCATGCGATCCCTGCCGGAACACCCCAGCCGGGTCCGCCCTGCATACCCCACATGCCAAGTAAGAAACCGACTGCGACCAGGGAATACCCGAGCCTCAGCCACACGTTGAGACGCTGTATGGCATCGGTCTGAAGCTTGGCCTCCTTGACGAGTTCGTCGCGCGACAGATCATGTCCGTGCTTCTCGTACATAGGTCCTCCTTAAGCAAGCCGCGCGGGCTCAATCGGTCGAATACGTCATCCTTCAAGAGCAATATAGCTGGTGTCGAGTACGCGATGGAGGTCGCAGGCCATATTGCCCTTGAAGGCCGGCGCGAGGATAAAAGGCCGCACGGTGAATGCCGCGCGACCTTTACGGGGTCAATATGAGCGATTAGTAGCTCAGAGCCGGGTCGAAGAAGCCGACGAGGACGCCCACGAAGGCGATGACGACCAGGATCAGCATCATGACGATGGGGTTAACCTTCTTCTTGGTCATCATGTACCAGCAGAAGACGGTGAACAGCAGCGGCAGGAGCTTGGGGTACACGCCGTCGAGCGTGTCCTGGAAGGCGCCGCCGCCCGGGAGCGTGAGGTTGGGGCTGCAGGTGATGGAGACCCAGGTCGCGGTGACGGCGCCGATGACCATGGTGCCGACCATGACGATGGACTCGCGAAGCGCCTTGGCCTTGGGGCCGACGAGCGCCTCGACCGCCTTGCCGCCCAGCTCGTAGCCCGAGTTATAGGCAAACTTCATGCCGAGGAACATGAGCGCGTTCCACACCACGATGTAGAAGATCGCGCCGAGCGGGGAACCGCCGGTGGAAAGACCGAGGGCGATGCCGAGCAGGATCGGGATCAGGGTGCCGACGATCAGCGAGTCACCGAGACCGGCAAGCGGACCCATCAGGCCGGCGCGGATGCCGTTGATGGCATCGTCGTCAACGGGCTCACCGTTGGCGCGGGCCTCCTCGAGGCCGGCCGTGATACCGACGACCATGGTGCCGATCTGCGGCTCGGTGTTGAAGAAGGCGCTGTAGGTCTGGAGAGCCTCCTTCTGCTGCTCCTTGTCCTCATAGAGCTCCTCGACGATCGGGAGCATGGCGCACAGGTAGCCGAAGGTCTGCATGTGCTCCTGCGAGAAGCAGGTCAGGTTGCCGTAAGCCCAGTTGCGGAACGACTTGCTCAGGGCTTTCTTGGAGAGTTTCTTCTTCTCAGCCATTAGATGTCCTCCTCTTCCTCATCATCGGAACCCGAGGCGATCGCGGCCTTGGGAGCGTTCTCCATGTCGATACGGAGCGAGGCGATCTCGTAGTGGACCAGGGCGAAGAAGCAGCCGATGCCGGCGGCGGCGATCAGGTTGCAGCCCATGACGGCGGACAGGGTGAAGCCGAAGAAGAACGTCAGGAAGTCCGTGGGCTTGGAGATGACCTGCTTGAGCAGGATGGCGATACCGACGGTGGGCAGCAGCGAGCCGACGGTGAACAGCGTCTTCATGGCGATGCCGTCCATGGGCATGTAGGTCTTCATGAGGTCGACCATGTGGGCGCCGCCCATAGTGATGATGAACGTGGGGATGAAGGAGCACAGGATGTGACCGATCCAGGGCAGAACCATGTCGACCAAGTAGAGCTTGTGGAGGTCGCCCTTCTCGAGCCACTTCCAGCCCATGCCCTGCCACACCAGGTTGATGGTGGCGGTGCCGTAGAACAAGACGGTACCGAGCGTACCGACGGCGGCGCCGAGGGAGGCTGCCATGCCGGCGGCCTCGGTCGAACCCGGGTCGATGCCCTGGGCCTTGATGGCCAGGATCGCCAGGGGGATGCCAATGTAGGACACGGCGCGGACGTCCGCGGAGACGGTTCCGCCGGGGGTCACGAGGGCGATGTAGACAACCTGGATGGCGGCGCCGACCAGGATGCCGGACTGGATGTCGCCCATGATGATGCCGACGACGAGACCTGCGACCAACGGGCGGCCCAAAGTGTAGTTGCCGAACGTCGTGCCGCCCAAGCCGGGCATCGAGGCCAGGCAGGCGAACAGGCCGAACAGCGCGGCTTGGAACGCATTGATAGTCATGCTTTCCCCTTTCTATATTCCTCGGCCCCTCCTCGCGGGGCCGTTAGGACCAAAATACGGCGAGACGTTCGCCTAGAAGCCGAACTGGCCGCGGAACTTGGGCCAGGTGCCGATGGACTTCTCCTTGATGAGGGCGAACTCGACCTCATAGCCGGCGTTGGTGAGGTCTTCGAGCGCCTGGGCCTCTTCCTGCGTGATCGACTGGTTGTTGCCAAGCTTGGTCGCACCGGGGCGATCGTTGCAGGGTCCGACGACGACATGGTTCATGCCGGGCTTAAAGCCAAAGTCGACCAGCAGCTCCTTCATATCCTGCGGGTTCTTGGTGATCAGGAAGTACTGCGTATTACTGTCGAGAACCTTCTGCGCGACCTCCTTGAAGTGCGCCTTGGTCCACACGAAGGTCTTCTTCTGCGAGGCGCTCCTATAGGCCTCCTTGAGCACCGGGTTGGACGCGGCGGCGTCGTTGACGGCGATCAGGCCGTCGCAGGGATACTCGAGCGACCAGCGGGTAACGGTCTGGCCATGGATCATACGGTCGTCGATACGGATGAACGAAATCATTGCGTTCCCCCCTTTCTTCATTGGGTCCGGCACTTCGCGCCGTACCCCATCTCACACGTTTGGAACGAAGCGATTAGATTTCGTCGTCCTCGTCATCGCCGTCATCGGTGGGGATGACGAGCTCGGACATGCCGTTCTTGCCCTCCTGCAGCATCATCTGCTTGAGGGAGTCGAGATCCATGGTGGAAAGCCCCATCATGGCGGTCATCGCCATGGGCAGGTTCATGCCGCCAAAGGCGATGGTATGGGCGAGCAAGCCTTTCTCGGCCAGCGTGTTCATAGCGTTCGTAAGCGGTGAGCCACCCAGGATGTCACCGAGAAGGACGACCTCGTCATCGGCGGTGACCGGAGCCAGCAGCACCTTGACGTTCTCGACGTACTCGTCGGCACCCATGCCGTCGACCAGGCTCGTCGACAGGATGTTGGGAGCATCGTTACCGAGCATCTTGAGGACGCTGTGCAGACCAGGAGCGAGCGTTCCGTGGCTGACCATTACCAGATACCGCATGCGGTCTCCTTTCGACCTTCCGTGCGTGGCACGGCATTGCTTTGTGTCGAGATTATTGTTGTCCTGTCGTATGTTCGGTACAAGAAAATAGTTGCGAACGGCAACTATTCATCGGTTAACGGTATCAACTATTTATGGAACTAAATTATTTCTTTTTTTACCGTTTTATAAAACCGCAGGTAGTTGCTATATTTTCAAATGTATGTCCTATTTGTTCCAGACATGACAGCCCTTCTCTTTGCGAAAAACGTCCCAAACGAATTTTCCGCTACGCTACGTCCTGTCGATACACAATATGGAGGAACCCTATGGATCTGATCTCGTTTCTCGCATCCGAGCCCTTCGACCGCGAGGGCGACACCCCTCTGTACGCACAGCTCAAGCAGCGCATCGTCCTGCTTATCGCGAGCCAGACGCTCGACACCGAGACGCCTCTCCCCCGCGAACTTGAGATCTGCGACCAGTTGGGGCTGTCGCGCGCAACCGTGAGGCGCTGCTTTCAAGATTTGGTCGCCGAGGGACGTGTGGTGCGCAAGCGTGGACAGGGCACGTTCATCAAGCCCCAAATCGCGGCGCCGGGTATCGATCTGGCCCTCAACTTCAGCGCCCGGATGCGTCAGGCGGGGCGGATTCCGGGCTCGCGCATCCTAGCCTTTGAAAAGATCCCCGCCGTACGCGGCATCGCCTCCGGCCTCAAGGTTCCCGAGGGCACGCCCGTATGGGAGATCCGTCGTCTGCGCCTAGCCGACGACAAACCCATGGAGCTCAACTGCGTCTATGTTCCCGTATCGCTCTGTCCCGAACTGACGCACGGGGACCTGGAGCGATCGCTCTACTCCTACATCGCAGAGAGAACCGGTATCCTACCGGCGAGCGTGGATGCGGTCTACGAGGCGATCAACCTCGACAAGCACGAGGCGAGCCTGCTGGACCAGACTACCGGTAAGGCCGCGATGCGCATCGTTCGCTCGACGTGTGACAAGGCGGGCACGCCTTTCGAGGTCGGCGTTCTCATCAGCTGCGACGGCCAGGCCAGGCTCCACGTGCACATCGCCGCCAACAAGACAACCTTCACCGCCGTGGCGCAATAAGGCGTTCTGTTCAATGCCCCGGGCAAGACAGAAGCGAACAGATGTTTCGCCGCTGAGATATCTCGGTTAAAATCTGGTGTGCCGCGAAATCCGCTGCGGGCGACGCCTCCATCTTTGATTGGAGCCGCCTATGAACTTGTTTCTTGAAATCCTCGCCTAACGATGTACGCGACGGGCATAGCCCGAAACCTCTACTCGATTTGGAAGGAAAATAAGCAGAACGGATAACGAAGGGAAGTCAAATCTGCACCCGCCTTGTTTCCAAGCGGTTTACCAAATCCGCCTTCGTTCTGCGGCAATGGGTTCGTTCTGATTTTTTCGATAGCCTTAAGGACGATCTTTCGCTGGGAGCCGTCCAGGCGCTTAATGTCCTTGACGGCATCCGGGTAGAAGGCGACCTCGTACCCACTCATTCAAACTCGACTTCGTCCATCTGATCGAGTTCTTCTTGACTTATATCCAGGTCCTTCATGATGTCAGTTAACGAAATGAGTTCATCTTCATCCGTTGTAGCCATTCGTTTGAGCACCAAATCCAACAAGGCAAACCCCTTTGCACCATCTTGACTCCATCATTGTGTCAAATGGGACAAAACAAAGCAAAAAACCAGCCAGATGCAATACCCCATACAAAACGTGGGCTCTGTCGTTCGAACGAACGACAGAGCCCACGCTCACTTTTTATTCAGCCCTAGTCATCGCGCAAAGCCCCTTCGGCAGCACACGGTGCAGCCAAGTCACCGCAGGCCGGGGCGGGAGGGGCCGAGTTTCCTCCTGAGCGACTCTGCTTGCAGCCGGAGCGAAAGGGGGAAATCTCGGCCCCTCCCGCCCCGGCCGGCCAGGTCAACTACACCGTGTGCTGCGGCAGGTCCTGCAGGGCGATGACATCCATGCCCATGTCGTTGGCGCTGCCGTGACCCTGCTGGTCCTCGCGCACGGCCTCGATGGCGCTCACGTACGTGTTGGCCGCAGACATCGCCGTCACGCAGGTCACGCCGCGGCGCACGGCCTCGGTACGCAGCAGGTAGCCATCGCCACGCGAGCCCGGGCCGTACGGTGTGTTGATGATTACCGCAATCTTGCCATCGGCGATGAGGTCGCCGATGTTGGGGCACTCGCCGTCGTGCGGGCCGCTGATCTTCTCCACGACCTCACACGTCACGTTGCCGCCGCGCAGCACGCGCGCCGTGCCCTCGGTAGAGCAGATATCAAAGCCCAGGTAGCGCAGGATGCGGGCGACCGAAAGGATATGGCGCTTGTCGCGGTCGCACACGCTGATGAACACCTTGCCGCAGCTCGGATCGGGCAGCTTGTAGTCGATCGCCAGCTGCGTCTTGGCGTATGCCTCGGGATAGCTCTTGGCGATACCCATGACCTCGCCCGTCGACTTCATCTCGGGCCCCAAGATAACGTCGGCACCGGGGAAACGACCCCAGGGCATAACGGCTTCCTTCATGCAGAACCAATCGAGCTGACGCTCGTCGCTCGGCAGGCCCAGGCTGGCGATGGAATCGCCCGCCATGATACGTGCGGCACACTTGGCGAGCGGCACACCGGTGGCCTTGGAGATAAACGGCACGGTGCGGCTGGCACGCGGGTTGGCCTCGATCACGTAGACGGTCTCGCCCTTGATGGCGTACTGCACGTTGACCAGGCCGCGTACGCCCAGCGCCATCGCGATGCGGCGCGTGGTCTCGCGAAGCTTTGCCTGCAGGCTCTCGCTAAAGCTGAACGGCGGGATGCAGGTCGCGGAGTCGCCAGAGTGGATACCGGCCTCCTCGATATGCTCCAGGATACCGCCGATATAGACCTCTTCGCCATCGCACAGGGCGTCGACGTCGGACTCGATCGCACCCTCCAGGAAGCGATCGAGATACACCGGGTAGTCGGGGCTAATGCGCGCAGCCTCGGCCATGTAATCGCGCAGGTGCTCGGCATCGTAGGCGATCATCATGCCGCGGCCGCCCAGCACGTAGCTCGGACGTACCAGCAGCGGGTAGCCAATGTGTGCGGCAACGGCCTCGGCCTCCTCAAACGAGGTGGCCTGACCCGCCGGCGGGTACATGATGCCCAGCTTGTCGAGCAGGGCGGCAAAGCGCTCGCGGTCCTCGGCAAAGTCGATGGCATCGGGCTTGGTGCCCATGATGTTGACGCCACTCTCCTCGAGCATGCGCGCCAGCTTAAGCGGGGTCTGGCCGCCAAGCGTCACCACGACGCCGTCGGGGCGCTCAACATCGATAACGTCCATGACGTCCTCGTAGGTAAGCGGCTCAAAGTAAAGGCGGTCGGACGTGTCGTAGTCGGTCGAAACGGTCTCGGGATTGCAGTTGACCATGATGGTCTCAAAGCCGCGGGCCGCCAGCGCATAGCTCGCATGCACACAGCAGTAGTCAAACTCGATACCCTGGCCGATACGGTTGGGGCCGGCGCCCAGGATCATCGCCTTGGGCTTGTCCGCCGGCGTGGTCTCGTCGGGAGCCACGCACTTCTTGGCATCCGGACTCGTGCGGTAGATGTTCTCGTACGTCTTGTAGTGGTACTCCGTGGCGCTCGAGAACTCCGCAGCGCAGGTATCGACCGTCTTCATGCTGGGAACCACGCCAAGGCCCTTGCGATAGGCGCGCACAAAGCGCTCGTCCGAGCCGGTCAGCGCGGCGATCTCGGCGTCGCTCGTGCCGTACTGCTTGAGCAAGCGCATCGCGTCGGCGTCGATATCCTCCACACGCAGGCCGCGGATGCTCTCCTGGACCTGCACCATGTCGTTGATGCGGTTGAGGTACCACGGGTCGATGCCGCAGGTGGCATGGATGCGAGCGATGTCCCAGCCACGGCGCAGGGCCTCGACCACAAAGAAGATGCGGTGCTCGGTCGGCGTGGCCACGGCTTGAGCGAGCTCGTCGTCGCTCAGCTTATCGGCACCCTCCTTGCCACCGGCGCAGATACCCTGGTGGCCGTCCTCCAGCGAGCGCATGGCCTTGCCAAAGGCCTCCTCAAAGGTGCGGCCGATCGCCATAATCTCGCCCACGGCCTTCATGCGCGTGGTGAGCGTGGGGTCGGTACCCTTGAACTTCTCGAAGGCAAAGCGCGGCACCTTGACAACGCAGTAGTCAATCGTGGGCTCAAAGCAGGCAGGCGTTGCCTTGGTAATGTCGTTGACGATCTCGTCGAGCGTGTAGCCCACAGCCAGGCGCGCGGCGGCCTTAGCGATGGGGAAACCCGTGGCCTTGGAGGCCAGCGCGGACGAACGGCTCACGCGCGGGTTCATCTCGATGACGATCAAGCGACCGGTCTGGGGGTTCACGGCAAACTGCACGTTGGAGCCGCCGGTCTCGACGCCGATCTTCTCCAAGATGGCGAGCGAGGCGACACGCATGCGCTGATACTCAAGGTCGGAGAGGGTCTGCGCCGGCGCCACGGTGATGGAGTCGCCGGTATGCACGCCCATGGGGTCGAGGTTCTCGATGGAGCACACGATGATGCCGTTGCCGGCGTGGTCGCGCATAACCTCCATCTCGTACTCTTTCCAACCCTCGATGGATTCCTCGACCAGCACCTCATGGGCAGGCGAGAGTTCAAGGCCCTGGCTCACGATGGAGACGAGCTCCTCGTGAGTATGTGCGATGCCGCCACCGGCGCCGCCCAAGGTAAAGCTCGGACGCAGCACACAGGGATAGCCCACACGCTCGGCGATGGCCTCGGCGTCAGCCACGCTGTAGGCATAGCCCGAGCGCGCGACCTCCAGGCCGATCTCGGCCATGGCCTCGTTAAAGAGCTTGCGATCCTCACCGCGCTCGATGGCGGCAAGGTCACAGCCGATCATCTCGACGCCGTACTTGTCGAGTGTGCCGTCCTTTGCCAGCTCGACGGCGGCATTCAGACCGGTCTGGCCGCCCAGCGTGGGCAGCAGCGCGTCCGGGCGCTCTTTCTTGATCACACGCTCGATAAATTCGGCGGTGATGGGCTCGACATAGGTGCGGTCGGCCAAGCCCGGGTCGGTCATGATGGTCGCCGGGTTGGAGTTGACCAGGATGACCTCAAAGCCATCCTCCTTGAGCACCTTGCAGGCCTGGGCGCCGGAGTAATCGAACTCGCAGGCCTGGCCAATGACGATGGGGCCCGAGCCAATGACGAGGATACGCTTGATGTCGGTACGTTTAGGCATGTTAGTTCTCCTCGGTCTCGGTCGCGGCGGAACCGTTCTCGGCAAAATTCCAGCCAGCCAGGCGGTCCTTCGCGGTGTCGATGTCCAGGTAGTTCTCCTCGCCGTCCATGAGTCGCGTAAAGGCGGTAAAGAGATAGTGAGCATCGGTGGGGCCAGGCGAGGCCTCGGGGTGGTACTGGACCGAGAAGCACGGGGCGTCGAGCAGCTGGATGCCCTCGGCGGTGCCGTCGTTGAGGTTCACGTGCGTCAGGCGAATGCGGCCAAAGCGCTCGTTCATCACGACCGGCGCGATTCCGCGGCGCACCCAGACGCGCAGATCTCCATCGGCCGCATGCTCGGTCTCGCCGCCGGAAAGCTCGGGGACAAGCTTGCCCAAGCTGGGGAACAGCAGGCCAAAGCCATGGTTTTGTGCGGTGATCTCCACGCGACGGCTTACCAGGTTCATGACCGGCTGGTTGCCACCGCGGTGACCGAACTTAAGCTTTTCCATCTGGGCGCCGCAGGCCAGGCTGATCATCTGGTGACCAAGACAAATACCAAAGACCGGCACCTTGCCGATCAGCTGCTGCACCTGCTCGTAGGTCTCCACCACGGCGTCGGGGTCGCCGGGGCCATTGGACAAAAAGACGCCGTCGGGATTCATGTCGAGCACCTCGCTCGCGGGCGTATTCCACGGCACGACGGTAAGGTCGCAGCCGGCGCGGACCAGCCCTTCCAGAATGCCGCGCTTCACACCGCAGTCGTAGGCGACCACTTTGTGACGGGCAGGAGCGGCAGCAGCAAGTGCAAAGTCATGCGTGGCAGGCAGGTCGGCGGCCACAAACTCGTGAGGCGCGGGGCAGCTCACGGTCTTGACCAAATTCTCGCCCACCAGTGTAGGCGCTGCGGCCAGACGTTCGGCAAGCTCGTCGACGTCGAAGATCTCGGTCGAGATAATGCCCATCTTGGAACCATTGTCGCGCAGATGGCGCACCAGAGCGCGGGTGTCGACACCCTCGATAGCGACGATACCGTGAGCGCGCAGGTACTCCGGCACGCTGACGGCCGAGCGCCAGTTAGAAGGCGTGGCGCACATGTCGCGAACGATCATGCCGCGCATAGCCGGAGCGCTCGCAGGGCGCACGTCGTCGCCGGGGAAGGCCGACTGGACGTCGGTCTCGTCGATACCGTAGTTGCCGATCTGCGGATAGGTCATGGTTACGATTTGGCCGGCATAACTCGGGTCGGTCATGACCTCAAAGTAGCCCTCGAGCGAGGTGTTGAAGCAGACTTCGCCGGTCGCGGTGCCCTCGGCGCCGCATGCACGTCCATAAAAAATGGTCCCATCCTCAAGATACAGGATGCAGGGACCGCAGGTGCCCTTGCTGGTTTTGGCCAGCATACGCTGGCAAAGCTCGCTGGGCGCGAAGGTGCGGGCGGCAGCGCCCGCGGTATGGTTGTTCGCCATAATTCTCCTTCCCGGTCTCACAGGACCGGCTTAAAGGTGTGTAGTTAGGCCTCGCGGTATTGTAACCGCAAGCATGCCTCATGGCGTTAATTTCATCGAAATGTTTACGAAATGATAATTATGACTTTCTATGCATAATGTTTTTTAATCCCCGTCCCAGAAAAATCATCCCGCGGGGCTTGTGGCTCACGCGGGATGATGGCGTCTTACTTTTTCTTGTCCTGTTCCAGCAGATCGGACGGTGAGCGATCGGGCTTGCCGCCGCGGAAAATCTCGCGGCCATGCAGACGATGCTCCAGGTCACGTTCGGTCTTTTCCTCGTCAATCTTGGTCTGGCTCACCACCGGGTCCTCAATCAACGACGACACCGAGTTCACCTGCTTCTGAATGCGCTCGGCGATGGTGTCGTCCATACTCACGATGCGCATCTTCCAGTCGATACTCGTGGCGTTGGATGAGCTCTTGGTCCACACGAACGTCAAAATGGCGCTCTGGTGGCCGCGCGCGGGGAACATGCCAAAGAAGGAATCGTGCTGAATGTTGCTATCCTCGTCGATATAGGCGTGAACGTTATACACCACGCGGTCGATCTTATCGTTGAGCAACGCGTTGGTCGCAAGCGCCGCGGCCTGGATCTGCCCGTTGGACAGCAGCTCGAGCTCGTTGGCAGACGATGTGTCCAACACCGTCACCTCGACCGTGCCCGTGCGTTCATCGGCTTCATCGACGGTAAAATCGAGCGGGAACTGCGTAAAGCCGTTACCCCACTCAAGGCCACCCTTGAGCGCGGTCGAAACGGTATCGACCGAAACGCTCTCGGACAGGTTGGCGGTGTTCAGACGACGCATCACGCCGTAGCCAATCTGCATGCCCACGATCAGCACCAAAATACCGATGACCACGGCCATCGCGGTCTTCGTAATGGTATGGCTCACCTGCGAGCCCGAAGGATCGTCCTCGGACAGCGGGTCGATATGTTTTGCCTGGCTCGCGCGGTCCTCGCTGCGCAGCTGCGCTAGCGCCGCTTTATCACCGCGCTTGGCCGCAGCCTCCTTCTCACGCATGCGCTCGGTACGCTTTTTGGCGAGCGTGGGATCCAAGACACCGGATGCATCGATTTCGGAGAATAACTCCGTCACTTCTTCCGGAGTCAAAGGGTTCTTGTCAGCCATAAACTTCCTGTCATATCAATCAGTCGAGCTCGTGCGCACGCGCACCTTCGAACTGCATTCGATAGTAACGGGCATAGGTGCCGCCACGGGCGAGAAGCTCCTCGTGCGTGCCACGCTCCACAACGCGACCATGCTCAACGGTCGCAATCTCATCGGCGTGCTTAATGGTCGAGAGACGATGGGCGATGATGATCGTGGTGCGGCCGCGTGCCAGCTCTTCGAGCGACTCCTGCACCGCCTCCTCGCTCTCGTTATCCAAAGCACTCGTCGCCTCATCCAAAATAAGGATCTTGGGGTTCTTGAGAAACACGCGCGCGATGGCAACGCGCTGCTTCTGTCCGCCCGAAAGACGGCTGCCGCGCTCGCCCACCACGGTGTCGTAGCCCTGCGGAAGCGACTCGATAAAGGCATCGATGTTGGCGCGACGGGCGGCCTCGGCGATCTCTTCCGCCGTAGCGCCCGGCTTGCCGTAGGCGATGTTCTCGCCAATCGTACCGTCAAACAGATAGACATCCTGCTGCACCAGGCCGATGGCGCGGCGCAGGCTCTGCTGCGTCACATCGCGCACGTCCTGACCGTCGATGCTAATGGATCCGGTAGCCACGTCATAAAAGCGCGGCAGCAGCGAACAGGTCGTGGACTTGCCGCCGCCCGAAGGGCCAACCAAAGCGATGGTCTGCCCGGGCTTGATGGACAGGTCCATATGGTCGATAACGGGACGCTCGTCGGCATAGCCCTCGCCCAGCTCAACGTCCTCGTAGTTAAAGCACACGTCGTGATACTCCACGGCGCCGGCAGTCACCTGCAGATCAGTGGCGCCCGGCTTGTCCTGGATATCCGGCGCGGTCGAGAGCACCTCGTCCATACGCTTAAAGCCGGCGATAGCCTTCTGATACGTTTCGGCCGAATTGACGAGCGTCTCAAGCGGCGTGCAGAACAGCGAAATATAGAGTGCAAAGGTCGCCATATCGACCGCCTGTAGCTGTCCCTGGGCGACCAGCCAGCCGCCCAGCAGCACCACGATCACATAGAGCACACCCGAGAGCAGGCCATACGTCGCGGTATAGACGCCCATGGCGTGATACATGTTCTCCTTGGACGAAAGATAGCGATTGTTGGAGGCGCGGAACTTGAAGCGTTCGGTCTCCTCGTTGGCAAAGCTCTTGACCACGCGCATGCCCGCCAGCGAATCCTGCAGCTGCGCATTGATGCCGCTGATTTTTTTGCGGTTGTCGCTAAAGACCTCGCGCATGCGCATGTTCTGCCAAAACATGATGACCGCAAACGCCGCCGTCACCACGGCCATGGCGAGCGCCAGCACCGGGGCGATGGTAAAGAGAATCACAAACGAGCCGATAATCTCGATGCCGCAGATGATGATCCACTCGGGCACGTGGTGCGCCGCCTCGCAGATATCGAACAGGTCGTTGACCACGCGGCTCATCATGTCGCCGGAGCTGTTGCGGTCGAAGTACGCAAAGCTAAAGCGCTCATACTGGTCGAACAGGTCCTCGCGCATTTTGGACTCCATGCGCGCACCCATCACGTGACCCCAATAGCTCACAAAGTAGCGGCAGGCGCAGCGGACGGCATACATCAGCACCAAGCCCACCGCGATCATGCCGAGCGCCTGCATAATGGCAGCCTGACCCTGAGTAAATAGCCCACCGGTCAAATTGCGCAGGATAATGGGGAACGCCAGGTCAATGGCGGCAAGCACCAGAGCACAAACAGTATCAGCAACAAAAAGCCCCATCTGGGGCTTGTAGTACGAAAGAAACCTCTTCAGCATAATCACCTTACGCGGTTTTACCAAACCGCGTTTCGTCTCGACGCTGCAAGTGCTCCATTTGGACAATCTGGCCTTCAATCGTCGGTCGCGTATATCCATACGCTTCCCTCCTCTTTTAGGCCACCTTGTCTCAAATGGAGCACTTTCGCTGACTTACACAAACCTGCGGGATCATCCCCGCTCGTTAAAGCTCGGCCCCGCCTAGTCGGTGCGCGATGCTGTCGCAGGCAAGCGCGCCTACGACGGTCTTGGCGTCTTCGATCTTGCCGTCGAGCACGGCGTCGATCAGCTCGTGCAGCGGCACCAGGTCCACGTTGACAAACTCGTCATCATCGGGGTTGGGCGCATCAAACTCGAGCTTGGTAGCCAAGTAGATGTGGATGATCTCATCGCAAAAACCGCAGGACGTGACAATCGACGTCAAAAAGCGAATACGACCAGCCTTAAAGCCCGTCTCCTCATGCAGTTCGCGCTTGGCGCAATCGAGCGGGTCCTCGCCCGGGTCGAGCTTGCCGGCAGGAATCTCGACCGTCACGCGGTCGATGGCGGTGCGGTACTGACGCACCAGTACGATCTTGCCGCTCTCGGTCAGTGCCACAACGGCCGCCGCACCCGGATGGCGAACGATATCGCGGGCGCTGCGGTGACCGTTGGGCAGCTCAACCTCAAGACGGTGGACGTCGAGGATCTTGCCCTTCCAGGCGCACTCCTCCGAAAGAATCTTCTCGTGCAGCTCGGCATCGTGCGGGTCGTCGTCGCCCAGCACCAGCGCCGGCTCGTCAGCGACCTCGCCACCAGGCTCGCCCTCGGCGTGCCCATACATGCGGCTGTCCTCTTCGACGATCTGCGCGTCCACGAGCTCTTCGTTCTTCTCGTCCATCCGTCTCATTCCTCTCGGATTTTAGGCATCCCAGGCGTCGCGGCCGCGCAGCGCGCGCAGGCCGATATCGTGACGCAGGGTCTTGCCCTCAAAATCAATCTTCTCGCAGGCCTCGTAGGCAAGGTTGCGAGCGTTCTCGAACGTGTCGCCCAGAGCGGTCACGGCAAGCACGCGGCCACCATTGGTCACGAGCTGGCCGTCCACCACGGCGGTGCCCGCGTGGTACACGGTCACGTTCTCCATGGCCTCGGCATCGGCGATACCGGTAATGACCTTGCCTTTCTCGTAGCTGCCGGGATAACCCGCACTCGTCAGGACAACGGCCACGGCCCACTCGTCACGCCAGTCGAGTTCAATCTGGTCGAGCTCGCAGTTGGCACAAGCCAACATGACCTCGACCAGGTCGTTCTTAAGGCGCGGCAGAACGACCTGCGTCTCGGGGTCGCCAAAGCGGGCATTGAACTCCAGCACCTTGGGGCCGGCAGGCGTGAGCATAAAGCCGCCGTACAGGCAGCCGCGGTAGTCGATACCCTCGGCAGCGAGCTCGGCCACGGTCTGCTCCATGACCTTCACCATGGTGGCGAGCTCCTCATCGGTCACGATGGGCACCGGGCTGTAGACGCCCATGCCACCGGTGTTGGGGCCCTTGTCGCCCTCGAGCGCACGCTTGTGGTCCTGCGAGGTGGCCATGGGGCGCACGGTCTTGCCGTCGGTAAAGGCCAGCAGCGAGCACTCGGGACCAACGAGCATCTCCTCGATGACCACGGTATTGCCGGCATCGCCAAAGGTGCCGCCAAAGCACTCGCGCACGGCCTCCTCGGCCTGATCAAGTTCGGTCGCCACGATAACGCCCTTGCCCGCGGCAAGGCCGTCGGCCTTCACGACCAGCGGGGCGCCCTGCTCGCGCACGTAGGCGAGAGCCGAAGCCTCGTCGGTAAACGAGCCGTAGGCCGCCGTAGGGATACCGGCGCGCTCCATGAGCTGCTTGGAGAACAGCTTGGAGCCCTCCATCTGGGCGCCCTCGGCACCCGGGCCAAAGCAGGGAATACCCGCCGCGCGCACGGCGTCGGCCACGCCCGCCACGAGCGGAGCCTCGGGGCCAATTACCACAAGTCCGCATCCGTGGCTCTGCGCAAACGCCGCCACGGCCGCAGGATCGCAGTCGTCGAGAACAACGTTCTCGCCGCAGCTCGCGGTGCCGCCGTTGCCCGGCGCAATGTAGAGCTTGCCGGCGCGCGGTGATGCTGCGAGCTTGGCTGCCAAAGCATGCTCACGGCCGCCGCTGCCCAACAACAGGATGTCGATGGTTTGAGTGTCCGCCTTCAAGGGTGCCTCCTCTATGGATGAACGGCCCGCTCCGCGCGAGCCCTTTGCAAGCAAATATACCCCTCGGCCGCCCGCTTGGGCTGCAAAGGGGTATATCGCAATAACCAAATAGTCCCGATTACTTCCAGAATCGGTTGATGATCTGCTCGCGACCAGCGCCAACGCCAATGAACGTCACGCGGGTGTGTGCCAGATCCTCGATAAACGCCACGTAGTCCTGAGCCTCCTGCGGCAGCTCCTCAAAGCTGCGGCAACCGGTGATATCGCACTTCCAGCCAGGGAGCTCCTCGTAGATGGGCTTGGCATGCTCAAAGCGCACCTGGTGTTCGGGCACGCTCGTGTAACGCTCGCCATCGACGTCGTAGGCAACGCACACCTTGATGGTGTCGAAAGCCGAAAGCACGTCGAGCTTGGTCACGGCGATGTCAGTGAGGCCGTTGACGCGCGAGGCATAGTTGGCGATAGGGCCGTCAAACCAGCCGCAACGACGACGGCGACCGGTGGTCACGCCGTACTCATAGCCCTCCTCGGTCAGCGTGTGGCCGGCCTCGGACTCATAGGAAAGCTCGGTGGGCATGGGGCCCGAACCGACGCGGGTGATATAGGCCTTCATGACGCCCAGCACGCGGTCGACGTTCTTCATGCCCACGCCAGAGCCGGTGATGGCACCGCCGGCGGTGCAGTTGGAAGACGTCACGTACGGATAGGTGCCGTGGTCGATGTCGAGCAGCGTCGCCTGGGCGCCCTCAAACAGCAGGTTCTTGCCCTCATCGATCATGTTGTTGAGCAGCAGGCTCGTCTCGGTGATGTAGGGACGCAGGCGCTCGGCCATCGGCAGGTACTCGTCGCAAATCTGGTCCACGGTGTAGGTGGGCAGGTTGTAGATGAGCTCGAGCTCGGGGTTCACGCGGGCGAGAGCGGTCTCCAGCTTGTCGCGGAACAGTGCCTCGTCCAGCATGTCCTGCATGCGCAGGCCAATGCGCGCCATCTTGTCCTGATAGCACGGACCGATGCCGCGCTTGGTGGTACCGATGTTCTTCTTGCCGAGCTTCTGCTCAAAGGCGCCATCCAGATCGATGTGGTACGGCATGATGACATGCGCGTTGCCGCTAATCTTGAGGTTCTTGGTGGTGATGCCGTCGGCCTCGAACATATCGATCTCCTCAAGGACAACCTTGGGGTTGACGACGCAGCCGTTACCGATCACCGACACGTGATCGGAATACATGATGCCGGAGGGCACCTGGTGCAGGCCGTACTTCTTGCCGTTGACGACGATGGTGTGGCCGGCGTTGTTGCCTCCCGAGTAGCGCACGACGGCATCGAAGTCGCCGGCGACCAGGTCGCAAATCTTACCTTTGCCCTCATCGCCCCACTGGGCACCGACCAAAACGGTTGACGGCATGTTTACTCCTTACATTCATGGACTGTCTACGCGCCACGCCGGCACGCAGAAGCACAAAACATTCCCAGTATACCCGTGCAACGGGCGCCTGTCCTACTCCTCGGCATGTGCCCCATCAAGCTCATAGAACTTGGTGGATGCCGGCAGGAACATCAGATCGACGTCGCCGATCGGGCCCGAACGGTTCTTGGCCACGACGATACGCGTAACGCCCTCGTCGGGTCGATCGTCGCGCGAGGCCTCGGCCTCGTCGGCGGAGCGGTCCAAGAACATAACGATATCGGCGTCCTGCTCGATGGAGCCCGATTCACGAAGGTCGGAAAGCTGCGGGCGCTTGCCGGTACGGGATTCGACCTGACGCGAGAGCTGCGACAGCGCGATGAGCGGGATCTTGAGCTCCTTGGCCATGATCTTCAGACCACGCGACATCTCCGAAACCTCGACGGTACGGCTCTCGGAGCGGCGTCCCGGCGGAGGACTCACCAGCTGCAGGTAGTCCAGGATGATGATTGCCTTCTCCTTGTTATGGAGCATGCGGCGGCTCTTGGCGCGAATCTCGGTCACTGTGGTGCCGGGCGTATCGTCAATCAGAATATCGAGCTTGGACAAGGTCTGCGTGGCCTCGTTGATATTGGCCCACTGCTCGGGGCTAATGCGGCCCATGCGGAAGTCACTGATCGAGATCATGGCGTAGGCGCAAATCAGACGCTGGGCAATTTCTTTGCCCGACATCTCCAGCGAGAAGAAGCCGACGGTATAACCGGCAGCGGCAGCGTTGAGCGCCAGATTCAGGGCGAACGACGTCTTACCCACAGCAGGGCGGGCGCCGATAATGATGAGCTGGCCCTCGCGGAAGCCCATGAGCATGCGGTCGAGTGACGGGAAGCCCGTGGGCACGCCCGCAGCCTGACCACCGGCCTGACACACTTCCTCGGCCTCGTTATAGGCCTCAACCATAAACTCGGTCAGCGTCTTGTAGCTCGACTTGACCTCGCGTGCCGTGACCTTGAGCAGCTTGCTCTCGGCTAGCTCCACGACCTCTTTGGTGTCGGTGGGGGCGTTATATGCCAGCGCGTTGATCTCGTTGGTGGCGCCGATCAGCTCGCGCAGCATCGAATCGCGACGAACGATGGCGGCATGGTGCTGCCAGTTCACGAGCGACAGAGTCTGACCCATCAGCTCCAAAATGTAGGCCTCGCCGCCCACGGCATCGAGCTTGTTGATGCTTCGCAGGTAATCGATCAGCGAGATGGAGTCGATGGGAATGCGGCTGTTGTACATATCGACCATCGCGGTGTAGATGGTCTTATGAATGGGCCGGTAGAAATCATCGGGCTGCAGCTCGACCTGGGCCTCTTCGACCACCTCGGGCGATAGCAGCATAGCGGCCAGTACATTGGCCTCTGCATCTTGGTTTTGGGGAAGACCCAACTTTGAGCCGCGGTCCTCGACCGTCAGCCCCGTCTCCCTATCGTCATATGCCATGAGCATCCTCATTCATATCGCTTGCGAGCATCCATAGTATCAGCCACGGTCCCAAAACGCGCCGCGCGCCGCCAATCATCACCGAACCAAACGGATGAACGGTCCTGTATATAGGACTTCGACGCAACGTTCACCATGACACTCACTCAGCGCAAAAAACAAAAGGGCGCCCTGGTTTCCCAGAGCGCCCTTCTTAGAACAAGATTGTTGCGTTGCAGCAAATGCTACTCGGCAGCAGCCTCAGTCTCGACCTCGGCGGTCTCGGCCTCGGCGACCTCAGCGGCCTCCTCGACCTCAGCCTCGGCAGCGAGCTCCTCGGCGGTAACGCCGACGAGAACGACAACCTCGGCCTTGATCTCGCGGTACAGCGAGATGGCAACGGTGTGGGCACCGGCAACCTTGATGGGCTTACCGAGCTCGACGCGCTTGCGGTCGATGTCCATACCGAGCTGAGCCTTGATGGCGTCAGCGACCATAGCGGCGGTAACGGAGCCAAAGAGGATGCCCTCGTCGCCGACCTTGACGTCAACGGTGACCGTCTTGCCCTCGAAGGCAGCCTTGGTCTCGTTGGCGGTAGCCAGACGGACGGCCTCGCGCTTGGCGATGTTGTTGCGACGCTCGTCAAGCTGCTTGAGGTTGCCCTTGGTGGCGGCAACAGCGAGCTTCTTGGGGAACAGGAAGTTCTCAGCGTAACCCTGAGCGACCTCTACGACGTCACCCTCGCCGCCCTTGCCCTTGATCTCATCGAGAAGAATAACCTTCATGATGCGTCTCCCTTCTTAGCCGCGGTCGCGGTTGCCACGAGAGGAAACCACGGGGACGGTGTACGGCAGGAGAGCCATCTCGCGGGCGCGCTTGATGGCGTTGGCGATGTCATGCTGATGCTGCGTGCAAGCGCCAGTGACGCGACGGGGCTTGATCTTGCCACGGTCGGTCATGTACTTACGGAGAAGCTGAGTGTCCTTATAGTCGATGAACTCAGTGTTCTCCTTGCAGAACTGGCAGTACTTACGACGCGGCTGACGTGCAGAAAAATCATTAGCCATGTCAAAATACCTTTCATTTGGCAACTTCGGCGAACCGAAGCCGCCTCTCACTCAAAAATAGGTGAACAACCCTTAGAACGGGATGTCCTCATCGTAGACGTCGACCGCGGGCGGCGTAGCCACCGGCGCGGCAGGACGTGCTGCGGGCGCGGGAGCTGCGGGGGCGTAACCGCCCTGATCGTAGCCACCCTGGCCACCACGGGAGCTCATAAACTCGATCTCATCGACGATGACCTCAAGCTTGCTCCGGCGCTGGCCGTCGCGCTCCCAAGAGCTGTAGCGCAGCTTGCCCTCGATCGCGACCTTGTTTCCCTTTGCCAGGAAACGGCTCACGGCCTCGGCGCGGGTGCCGAACATGGTGCAGTCGACAAAGTTGGGATAGTCCTCCCACTCGCCAGTCTGCGCGTTGCGGCGACGATCGTTCACGGCAACGCCAAAGGACAGAACCTGGGTTCCGCCGGCGGTGGCGCGCAGCTCGGGATCGCGGGTGAGGTTACCGGTGATGTTCACTCGATTGATGCTCATAACTCACTACTTCCTCTTGGGGCACAAGCCCAGTCCAAAACGACAGTCTTACTCCTGGTCGTCGCGACGGACGATCATGTGGCGGACCACAGCGTCGGTGATGCGCAGGACGCGATCAAGCTCGGCGATCTGGGTAGGATCTGCGTGGAAGTTGATGAGGGTGTAGTCACCATCGGTGAGGTCGTTGATCTCGTAGGCGAGCTTGCGCTTGCCCCACTCGTCAACGGAGTCGACCTTGCCAGCGCCCTCAGCGATCGTGGTATCGATACGCTTCATAACAGCGAGACGAGTCTCGGGGTCGAGCGACGGGTCAACAAAGAACAGCAGTTCATAAGCCTTCATATTGTCACCTCCTCTGGGCAAATGTGGCTTCAGGTCGTGAAGGTGCGCCTGAAGCAGGAAAAGACTTGGTAATAATATCTTTCAACCTCCTAGGCTGCAAGAATATGCAGCTACAACCTCATGACCTCCACATATGCCCATACTCGCACGACGTTTCATGCGCATTCCAACCAAATGCTGACCAAAAGCTTGACGGATCTGTGGACAAGATACGGTGCCGTGAGGACAAGCTGAACCAAGTCGCAGGTCAACGGGCGCATGGTTGTGGTCGCAAAATGCATACCAGTGGCCCACAGCACCACCCAAAGATTTTTAAATTCATTGCCAAATCGCTTATAAATACCCCTTTTGAACAATTGAGTTGATCAACTACGCTGGTCGGAAGCCGTATTTTGGCATCTCAAACCCCGCTGCAACGCCAAACGCGGCCAAGCGTTTTAAAAAATGCCAACTTTTCTGTTTGCACTTTGCGATTCCTCGTGTATACTGACTTTCGCATTTAACGGAGAGTTGTCCGAGTGGCCGAAGGAGCACGATTGGAAATCGTGTAGGCGTCAAAAGCGTCTCCAGGGTTCAAATCCCTGACTCTCCGCCAGTTAATTCCAAAGCAGGCCTTCGAGCCTGCTTTGTTTTTACCCCACGCGGAGGGGTGGCAGAGTGGTTGAATGCGGCGGTCTCGAAAACCGTTTGGCCTGTATAAGGTCACGAGGGTTCGAATCCCTCCTCCTCCGCCATTTTGGTTGAGAAAGCTCCCAGATCGGGGGCTTTTTTTCTTTTAAGTCCCTTACAAGCAAATACGGCGGAGGAGGAGGGATTCGAACCCGCCAGGGCGCAAAGCGTAAAGAAAACGCGCCAGTGGCGCGTTTTTAGCGCAGCGCGGTCGGCGTAAGCCGACCGGATAAATTTTGAGCAAAGCTCAAAATTTGGACATCCCTCCTATTCGACCACGCCCCCATCGCGTTCAGCATCAACCCGGATCCCCAAACATGGAACCTATGACCGTACCCAGTCCCGACCGTTTGCCGAGCAATAGGGTCGCAATCGGCGCCGAACATGTACTATGTACGGGCATTGTCTAAACCCGTAACTCAAAGGACCCCATCTTGCCCGTTGCCGCCGCTATGATCGTTACCGCACACGCCTCGGATGCCATGGTTGCCATCCCGTTTTGGCTCGAGATGTTCGCTGTTGTCGCTGCATCGATCTCGGGTGTGCTGGTTGCGCGCGAGCACAAGCTCGACCTGGTGGGCGCGGTCGCGCTCGCGGTGGTCTGCGGTCTGGGCGGCGGTCTTTTGCGCGATATGACGCTCCAGGTCGGCAACGTCTACATCCTCAACCAGCCGATGGCGCTGCCGCTTTCCATTGCCACGGCAGCCATCATCTATATTTTCCCGGCAATCGTCGACAAGCCCGAAAAACTCATTCCCCTGCTCGATATCATCTCGGTCGGCATCTACGCCGCCACCGGAGCGGACAAGGCGCTTGTCTACGGCTTTGCGCCGGCGGTGTGCATCATGATGGGCTTTTTCACCGCGGTGGGCGGCGGCATGCTGCGCGACGGCTTTATGGGCGTGGTTCCGGGTATTTTCCAACGTACTAACTTTTATGCCATCGCCGCCATCGCCGGATCGACAAGCTATGTGTGTCTCGTTATGAGCGGCATCATGAGCAATGTCGCCGCGCTGGTCGTATGCGTTGTCGTGACCATGGGTCTGCGCTGGCTCTCGCTGCGCTTTGACATCAAAAGCCCCACCGAAGAAGATATCGCGCGCTTCTTGCACCGTAAAAAGTAGACAGCACGGCACGACCCTTCGAAATGCAACCGAGAGGTTCTTTTAGAGCGCCCACGCGTTGGGTACCCTGTTAGATATATGCCGAGTATCTAACGAAGGATTCACTATGCCCTGCAATCAATTCCCGTTGACCCAGCGCCGTAAAGCATGGGGCCGCATCACCATCCTATTCGCGCTCATCGCGCTGGCGATCACCGTGCTTCCCACGGCGTCGTTCGCCGGCACGGACACCGCAGGCAACGTACTTGCGACCGACAATGACGCCAATCCGTCCGGCGTTGAGGGTGACCTGTACTGGGCCGGTCAGGCCCTCAACTTGGATGATGTGTCCATCGACCGCGATATCATCGCCGCGGGCGATACCCTCTCTATCCGCGACTGCACGGTGGGTGGCGCCGTCCGCTTGGCGGCACGCACTATCGATATCGCCAAGACCACGGTTGACGGCAGCGTTACGGTTGCCGGCCAGCACATCATCCTCAACACCGATAGCACTGCCAGTTGCTTCTACGCAGTGGGCGAGACGGTCGCCCTGCGCGGCTCCGTCAAGTCGGCAGCGCTCGCGGGCGACACGGTGACTATCGACGGCACGGTCAATGGCGATGTCGAGGTTTGGGCCGACAAGCTCATCCTGGGCAAGAACGCCCACATCACCGGCACCGTGAACGCGCACGTCTCCGAGGACCCCGAGCGTGCCGCAGGCGCCGAGGTAGGCGCGCTCAAGATCGAGCGCACCGAGAACGAGGATACTTCCACCGTTAACGATGTCATCGGCGGTATCGTCGCCGCGGCACTCTCGACCTGCTTTGTCGCCCTGCTGCTCGAGCTCGTCTTTCCGCGCGCGACCGCCAGCGCCGCCGGCATGCTCCACCAGCGCCCCATGCCCCTGTGGGTGAGCGGTCTTCTGAGCACGATTGCTATCGTCCCCGCCGTCCTACTGCTGATTATCTCTATCGCTGGTCTGTCGCTTGCCGGAGCCCTCTTGTGCGGCGTTATCGGCATCGCGTTGGTGTCGAGTGCCTTTGCGGGGTGTGCGATCGCCCGCATGGTCGGACACAGCCAAAACCGCTACGCCATGGCAGCCGTGGGCGGCGTAATCGCAGGCGCCCTCACGGGGCTTCCCCTCGTAGGTGACTTCATCAGCGGCGTAGCCTTTGTCTTTATGCTCGGCTACGTTATCCAGATCATCTGGCGCAACGCCCACCTCAAGCCGCAGCAGCCGGCTAACATGCCAGGACTCCCCACCGCTTAGCCACCAACCACCACAAAGGGACCAGGCACCTTTGTGGTGGTGCAGACCAGCTCAGTCCCTATGCACAAAAAGGGCGCCGACCATTACGGTCGACGCCCTTTCTTGTTAGACGCTATAAAGTCCAGCGCTTATTTGTTGACCTGGCCGGCGCGGACGGCGGCCTTCTTGCGGTCGGTGGCGTTGAGCAGGCGCTTGCGCAGGCGGATGTTCTTGGGGGTAATCTCAACCAGCTCGTCGTCGGCGATGTACTCCAGCGCCTCCTCCAGCGAGAAGGTGCGGGGCGGCACCAGCTGAACGGAGATATCGGAGGTCGAGGAACGCTGGTTGCCCAGGTTCTTGGTACGGGCGATGTTGACGACCATGTCGCCAGCCTTGCTGCGCTCGCCCACGATCATGCCCTCGTAGCACTCGGTGCCCGGCTCAACAAAAAGCTGGCCGCGCTCCTGCAGCGTACCCAGAGCATAGGCAACGGCCTTCTCGGTGGTCATGGAGATCATTGCGCCGTTCTGACGGTTGCCGATCTCGCCGGCGTAGGGACCGTACTCCAGGAAGGTGTGGTAGAACACGCCCTCGCCGTGGGTGACGTTCATGATGCGGTTCTTAAGGCCCATGATGCCGCGGGTCGGGATCTTAAACTCGAGGTGCGTCACGATACCCGAGGTATCCATGCTCGTCATGATGCCACCGGAGGTACCGAAGACCTCAACGACCTTGCCCGAGTACTCGTCCGGGCACTCAACGACGGCCTGCTCGACAGGCTCCATCTTGTTGCCGTTCTCGTCCTTCTTAAACAGAACGCGGGGACGGCCGACCTGGAACTCAAAGCCCTCGCGGCGCATGGACTCCATCAGAACGGACAGGTGCAGAATGCCGCGGCCCGAGACCTCGACGCCGCTCTTGTCCTCGAGCTCCTCGATCTTCATGGTCACGTTGTTCTCGGCCTCGTTGAACAGGCGCTCCTTGAGCTGACGGGCGCCCACGATGTCTCCGTCGCGACCGACGAGCGGGGAGGTCGAAGCCTCGAAGACGATGGACAGGGTCGGCGGGTCGATCTCGATGGGCTCGAGCTCGACGGGGTTCTCGGGATCGGTGTAGACATCGCCGATATCGGTGCGGTCGATGCCCACGACGGCGGCGATGTCGCCGGCGCCGACTTCCTGGCACTCGGTGCGGCCCAGGTAGTCGAAGGTAAAGAGCTGCTTGACGGTAGCGGTGGCGCTGGAGCCGTCGTTCTTCACAACCAGAATCTGGTCGCCCTGATGGATGGCGCCGGAATACACGCGACCGATGCCGATACGGCCAACGAAGTTGGAGTGGTCGATGGTCACGCACTGCATGGCCAGCGGAGCGTTCTCGTCAACCTCGGGCGCGGGCATGTCGTCGATGATCATATCGAGCAACGGATACATGTCCATGTTGCCGTCGTTGGGATCAAGGCGGGCAAAGCCATTCATGGCGCTGGCGTAGACCACGTGCTCCATGGCGAACTCAAGCTGGTCGTCGGTGGCGCCCAGGTCGGCCATGAGGTCCAGGCAGTCGTTGTAGGCCTTCTCGGGGTTGGCGCCCGGACGGTCGATCTTGTTGATGACGATCATGATCTTAAGGCCGGTGTCGATAGCGTGACGCAGCACGAAGCGGGTCTGGGGCATGGGGCCCTCAAAAGCATCGACCAGCAGCAGGGCGCCGTCGGCCATACGCAGCACGCGCTCGACCTCGCCGCCGAAGTCGGCGTGGCCCGGGGTGTCGATGACGTTGATCTTGACGTCCTTATACTCGATAGAGATGTTCTTGGCGAGAATCGTAATGCCGCGCTCGCGCTCCTGGTCGTTGGAATCCAGGACGCGGTCCTCGACCTGCTGGTTGGCACGGAAGGCGTCCGTGGCACGCAGGAGCTTGTCGACCATCGTCGTCTTGCCGTGGTCGACGTGGGCGATGATGGCGATGTTCCTCAGATTGTCTACGCACATGTAGTTCCCCTATCTTCTATCCATATACAAACGGCACGCGTATGCGGCCCGCCCAGCGATACAACGCTCAGCGGGAATATTGAGCCTTTTACCGAAAACTCGTTTATTTTAGCGATTTTAGATGAGAGGGGTTTCCTCACCTGCAGGTTCAGGGTCGCTCCACATAAAACCATCGCCGGCGCCCATGCCCTCATACAGCACATATGCCGAAAAACCGCTCTCGAGCGTCGTCTCGAAAAAGCTCACGAGCAGGGCGTCATGGTAGCCGCCATCGATCTCGACGCAGCCGGTGTAGCCGATGGCATAGCGGACGATACGGCCCAGGCCCTCGTCCTTAAGACCCATCTTGTGCTCGGAGATAAAGTTGGTGGCCGCCTCCAGGCACGCCTCTTCGCCGTCCTCGTCGAGCGCCGCCAGATAACGGTTGGAAGCAGCATCCTCAATTGCCACGACCACGCCAGGGTTTTCACCGGCGGCAAGGTCGTCCAAGAACGCGCCGATCAGATCGCACACCATGGCGTCGAGCTCGGCGGAGACGTTACCGGCATCCTGCATATCCTGTGCCATCTTTAGACCTTCCCATCGAGTCTGACGTCGTTACAGTTCTTGTGCCTCGGCGGCGATCTTGGCGGCAGCGTCGCGGGTGCGCATCATGTCCGCCGCGCGCTTGTCGAGCACCTTGATCTGACTGGTCAGCATGACTGCATCGACCACGCCCCAGATCACCAGGCCCGTAGAGATCGAAAACCCAAGCGCACCAACTGTACCACGAAGGCGTGAGCAGATTGCCGCGACAAGGGCGGAGACGACAACCATCTTGATAAACGAGCCGCGGCGCTCGCGGAGCGTGCGGGCCTGCGTCACATAGGCAATGCGAGCCGCCTCAGAAGCCTCCGAGCGCATCTGGGCCTCGCGGGCGATCGCAGCCGCCTCAGCCGACATACCGCCGGCCATCAGCGAACGCTCCGCATCCTGGCCGCCCCGCATTTAGAAGTCATCGGGCGAGAGCGTATGGACGAACTCGTCGAACTTCTCGAACTCCTGCTCGTCGTCAACTTCCTCGGTATGGGCAGAAACAGTGCCCAGGCGATTCATGATGTCGTCCTCCACAAACATGGGGGCATTGCTGCGCACGGCAAGGGCAATGGCATCACTGGGACGGGCATCGATCTTGCGCTCGTCACCATCGGCCAGTACGACAATCGTCGCGTAGAACACCGGCGGCTCGGCGCGAACGATCTCGATGCGCTCGAGCTTGGCGCCCAGGGCGCCAACAGTATCGAGCAACAGGTCATGGGTAATCGGGCGATCGGCGCGTCCGCTGTCGATGCCGCGGCTGATTGCCGCAGCCTCAAACGAGCCAGTCTGGATGGAGAGGGAGCGCAGCGGCGCGGGGGAATCCGACTTGCTGCAGCGTTCGCGAAGCACGATAAGCGATGGCACGGGACCGGCGGCCATGACGATGGTCTCTATGTCGACACGAACCATGGAACACCTCCGGTACGTAGCGGTTAACACGCGGCGGCCCGCCGCGTTGAATAGCTATACTACCCAAACTTTCGCGTAGCACACAAAATCAAAGTAGTTAATTTGGGACAGAGCTTTTTTGACTACCTTCTGTGGCTAAGAAAAAAGCCTCGAGGCAATTGCCCCGAGGCTTTTAACAGTTTTGATGGTGGACCTGACAAGATTCGAACTTGTGACCTCCCGGTTATCAGCCGGACGCTCTAACCAACTGAGCTACAGGTCCATC
>UQZH01000019.1 GCA_900545445.1 uncultured Collinsella sp.
TTTTTTTTTCAAGCAGAAGACGGCATACGAGATCATGCCTAGTCTCGTGGGCTCGATGATGGTGTAGTCGCCGCCGCGCACGAGCTTGCCTGCCTTCTCGGCCTCGTCGATCATGTTCTTGGCGACGCGGTCTTTAACGGACCCGGCGGGGTTGAAGTATTCCAGCTTGACGAGCACACGGGCCTTGAGGTCCTCATCGGCCTCAAAGTGAGTGAGCTCCAGAAGCGGAGTGTGGCCGATAAGCTGATCGATGGACGTGTAAACCTTGCTCATGGTGAACCTCCAAAGTGTTCAAATGACTGGATACCGTGTGGTTTCACGGTGTGTGTAACAGCGAAACCCATAAACCTTATAGGTTGTGCGTTTAGCTGTTGGCAAGCATAGTAGACACTAAAGCCTAGTAACGCAATAGGAAATAGAAGATTATTACGAGTCGATTAACCATCTTGACGGGAATAGGTATTTTCAAAACCAATATTTCGGCTAGAATTTCTACGAATTAAAAGACCGAAAGGCAGCAATATATATGTTGGTTTCCACAAAGGGCAGATATGCCCTGCGCGTTATGGTCGACCTGGCCGAGCACCAGGCGGCTGGCCGCATTCCCCTCAAAGAGATCGCCGCGCGCCAGGGGATTTCGGAGAAATATCTGGAGAACATTTTGGCCACGCTCGTCCGCGCCAATATGCTCTCGGGCATGCGCGGCAAGGGCGGCGGTTACGTGCTCACGCGTCCGCCCGAGCAGTACACGGTGGGCGAGATCTTGCGCCTGACCGAGGGCAGCCTGGCACCGGTCGCATGCCTGGACGGCGACTGCAAGGGTTGCTCGCGTTCGGACGAGTGTCCTACACTCGGCGTGTGGAAGAACCTGGACAAGCTCATCAATGACTACCTCGACGGCGTGACGCTCGACCAGCTTGTCGCTCCCAACCATGGCTACGACTACGTCATCTAACCCACACCTGCCATTTGGGGACGGGGTGGAAATGGTAGTTTTTCTTGCCCTCTGAGACTTGGCAAATAAGAAGGCCGCCCATTTTTGCGATGGGCGGCCTTTGATTTGGTCCGATGCGTTTGTGTGTCGGGGGCGTTCTACTCTTCGGCAATACTATCGAGGATACTGCGCATGATGGACACTAGGATGCTGCCCATAAAGGCCGAGCCAAAGCCGGCGATGGAGATGCCGACGCCCAACAGGTTGACCGACAGGTAGCTGGCGAGCTCCAGCATAAAGCTGTTGAGCACGAGCTGGAAAATGCCGAGCGTAATGATCGTGAGCGGCAGCGAGATGACCGTGAGGAACGGTTTGACGAACGAATCGACGATGTTGAGGAACAGTCCCACAAAGGCAAAGCAGACCCAGGCCTCGGCAAAGCCGAAGGGCTGGATGCCGGGGACGAGGAACGTGGCGATCGCGATGGCGATCGAGGTGAAGAGCCAGTTAAGCATAAAGCGCATGGCGTGAATCCTTTCTTGCGCCGGGGTTGCTGGCGTCGCGTGAAGCGGCTTGCGGCGGCGACTTGGATGGTTGCGCGGGCGCGCCGCGATGCTTGGGCGCCCATTGTCTCAAATATTCGTGGAGCTTACGTGCGCATTCGGTTTCTAAACGGCGTTCGTCCTGAAAAACGTGCCGCTGACAGAGAGTCTTGTCACTTTAGTTTGGTGGTGTGCTACACTGCTACGGGCAAATGGCCCATGCATAGTTTTATTGCATATTTACGGGCGAACGATGCCCGATGTCAGTATCAACTTCGATGCCTTTTGGCGGGTTTGGCGGTGATCGATGAATATCGAGAACATGTTTGACAAGCCTGATGTCAAGCAGCTGGTCCACGCATTTAGTCTTTTGGATGACGAGAACGATATCCAGGCGTTTTTAACCGATATCTGCACGCCGCGCGAGATCTGCGATCTTTCTCAGCGTCTGCAGGTCGCGCGCTATCTGGATGAGGGCGAGCCCTATGTTGAGGTTCAGGCCCGCACCGGCGCTTCGTCCACCACGGTGAGCCGTGTTTCCAAGGCGCTTAACGGCGAGTACGGTGGCTATCGCAAGATCCTCATCAAACTGGAGGATGGCGAGTAGGCCAGCGGCAAAAACGAATTGCGCAGAACCGTCCCTTCGGGGGCGGTTTTTTGATCCCTTGGGGACGGGGGAAAACGGATCACCTGGTTAGACTGACCCCTCGGTGATCCGTTTTCCCCCGTCCCCAAGGGATCAAATCTGTTGGCGTGGGGCAAATCTGTCCGCGTGGGCGGGTAGGATGGATGCATTGATTATTGCGAACGGTTTGAGTGGAGGACCATGCCTGTTCGAATCTATACCACCAATACCGGTACGGACTTGAGCGATGCCGAGTCGGCGTTGCTCGCCGACCTGGTTGCCCGCCACGGGCGTGCCGTTTTGCTGGCGCCTTCGTTTGCCGAGCTCGACCTGTGCCGTCACGATGCTGCGGTTGCTGGCGCCTCGCTGGGTATCGACTACAAGACGCCTTCGTCGTGGCTCCGCTCGCTGTGGGAGCTTATGGGCGATGGCCGCAGCTTCGTCGACAACATGCAACGCCAGATGCTGTTCTCGGACATGATCGCCCGTCGCGACGATGCCGACCTGCAGCCACTTTCGCGCAGCCAGGGCACGGTGCGCATGCTCGCGCGCATGGCCCGCGACGTGCTGCCGGGTGTGGCGGGGACGGGTGCCGAGCGATGCCGTGGCAACAATTGCCAGCCTGAGCCAAAAAGCGATGCCGAGGCTCGTGTGTTCGAGCTTTTGCGTGCCTACGCGGGTGGTTTGGACCGTCGAGATATGGTCGAGCCCTGCGAGGCGGCTGACATTATGGCCGGTGCCCTGGCCGATAACCTGCCGGCGTGCACCCGCGCCGTATTCGTGCGCGGTATCACGTCGTTTACGCACGGTCTGCTCGAGCTGCTGTCTGCCGTGGCGAACAATGGGGGAGAGGTCGTCGTGCTGCTTGCCCGTGAGCAGGCGGCGATGCGCGAGGAGCTTGCCGCGGCATTTGATGCCCGCGGTGTGTTGTTTGAGATCGCGCCGCTGGGGGAGGACGACGTCGCGTCTGATGTCGCTTGCGGGACCGCCGCTCAGCCTGCCTTTATTGAGGTCGCCGGCCCCCATGCCCGTGCTCATGTCTATGCGGACGCCATCGATAAGTTGGTGAAAACGCACAAGGAGTCCAAGGCCGATAAAGCTACTGCAACGCCCGCCGACCCCGTGCGCGTGCTCGTTGTTTCTGCCCGGGCACCCCAGCTGTTCGGTGAACTCGCTGCCCGTTTGGCGGCGCGTCATATTGCGGCCGAGACAACTGAGTTCACGGCGTTTTCCCAATCCATCGCGGGCAGGCAGTTCTCGGCGCTCGCCAATCTGATCGAGCGCATGAAGGCCGCCGACGAGGGCACCGCCTCCAAGACCGAGTGGTGGCCCGCGCCGGAGCTTACCGACTGGATTTACAGTCCGCTTTCGGGTGCCGATGCCGCCAGCGCGCGCACCTTCGACAAGAATATGCGTCTCTCGCGCAGCAAGACCACCGCAGGCGTTAAGAGCCTGCTGCAGAGCGTTCAGGGCCAGGTGAGGGGCGCGCGCAAGGCGGCGAGCGACGAGAACTGGTTTAAGAACGTGCCGTGTGTGGTCTCGGACGTGTTCCAGGCTCTGTGGCGTGACAAGCCCGTGACGGCGCTCAAGGCCATGCTTGCCGTTGCCGAGGCGTTGCCCGATCGCTCGCTGGGCAGCTTGGATGGCCAAGCCCGTCGCCAGGCGGAGGTGGCCCTGCTGCGCCACGCCATCGACATCCTTATGAATGGCGCCCGCGCGCTCGACGTGTCGCAGGCCGCGACCGTGCCCGTGCTCGACGGCATTCGCACCAAGGTGGACAAGCGTAGCGCCGCCTACGATTACGAGACCCACGAGGTTGACCGTGCGCCACGTGCCCAGGCTCGCTTTGCTTCGCTTGCCGATGCGGCGGCTCTGCGCCCCGGCAGCTACGATGCCGTGCTGTTTGCCGATGTCGATCTGGACAGCTATCCGCTCTCACACGAGGAGGGGCCGCTGGCCACGCTGACGGCGAGCCTTGGTCGCGAGGGCGTGACGCTTGAGCCCGCGGCCTTGCTGCGCGTGCGCTTTGGCCACGCGATGCAGGCGGCACGCGGCCCGGTTTCGCTTGCGCGCGTGACGCACGATCGCCAGGCGCGCGAGTGCTATCCGGCTGCCGTGTGGACCGAGTTGCGGGCGCATGCCGAGGCCGCTGAAGCTGCTAAGGCCGCAGACGCCGACAAGGCTACTGACGCCGACAAGGCCGCTGACACCGACAAGGCGAAGTGCGTGGGTGAGGGCGATATCGTAAGGGACTTCGATCCCGCGGCAGGCGAAGGTCTCAAGCGCGAGCGCGTGACCTGTGAAGCCCCTCAGCATCTGAGTGCCGAGGCCGTGCCATATTTGGTCCTGCGCCGTCGTGACGGCGAGGGCGAGGACGCGCCGCTCGTGCCGCGCCTGACGTCCGCCTCGCAGATTGAGGCCTATTCCACCTGCCCGCTATGCTGGTTCGTCTCGTACCGTGTGAAGCCCCAGTCGATCGACGCCGGCTTTGGCAACATGGAGAAGGGCAACTTCGTCCATGACGTGCTGGAGCACTTGCATGCACGTTTTCCGCAGGAGGGCATGGAGCGCGTGACGCCCATGAATCTGCCGCGCGCACAGGAGCTGCTGCGCGAAGTCTTTGACGAGACCCTGGCCGAGCACGCCGGGAAGCGCGGTACCGAGGGCCCGCTGGTGCCGCTCTCTCCAGTGGAGGAGCGCCAGGTGGCCGAGATTCTGCCGCAGCTGGAAGGCGTGCTTGCCTACGAGTCCGAGGCGCTCGCGCCCTTCGCGCCGCGCTATCTGGAGTTTGCGTTCAACGAGCTCCAGGTCGAGTATGCCGGTTGGCCGCTCGGTGGGCGCATCGACCGCGTGGATGTGGATGCCGAGAATCGCGCCGTGGTAATCGACTACAAGCATCGTTCGGGTGTCGAGGAGTTTAAGCTCGCCGACCCCACGGTGCGCGACGAGGAGTCGGGCGAGGCCCCCATCGACGACCCGCGCTGGCTGCCGCCCCATACCCAGACACTCATCTACGCGCAGGCCATGCGTCGGGCGCTGGGCCTAGATACCCGCGCTGCACTCTATTTTTCGACCAAGGGCGGCAAGCCCGCGCTGCGCGGCGCGGCGAGTGCCGAGTTGCTCGAGGAAGAGCGCGGCGACGGTCGCATCCCGGGCCTCAAGAAGGGCTTTCCGGGCGAGGGCGGCAGTATGGACTTCGATGCGCTGCTCGACCGCGTGGAGACCGGCATTGCCGAGCGCCTGCGCGAGCTCGAGGCGGGCGACGTCGCCGCCGTCGACCCGACGTCGGCGCAGGCCGCGCATGTGCGCTGCTCGTATAACCACGAAGGAACGTTTGTAAGGAGGGACGTGTAGACCATGGATCTTTCGACTTTGATGCCGCAACAGTTGCAAGTCGTCAAAACGCTCGACCGCCCGCTGTTTGTCTCGGCGGGTGCCGGCTCGGGCAAGACCTTTACCCTTACGCGCCGCATCGTCTACGCACTCTCGCCCGAATCCGGTCCGTTTGTCGAGCATCTGGATCAGGTGCTCGCCATTACCTTTACCAAAGACGCCGCGTCCGAGATTCGCGACCGTGTGCGCCGTGCGCTTATCGAAGAGGGTATGGACGAAGAGGCCCTGACGGTCGACGACGCTTGGATCTCGACCATCCACGGCATGTGCTCGCGTATCCTGCGCGCGCATGCGTTGGAGCTGGGCATCGATCCCGAGTTCACGGTGCTTACCGATACCGATGAGCTTATGGATCAGGCTGTCGAGCATGTGCTGGGCCGCGCGACAGCGCCCGATGCCGCCCCCGAGCTCGCGGCTTCGCTCAAAGCACTCTATGCCTGGTATCCCATGGCGGGTGAGGGCGGTCCCTTTGGCAACGGCACCACCATCAAAGGTCTGGTGCGCAACCTGTTGGAGCTATCGAGCCAGCTGCCGGGCGGCATGGACGACGTGTGCGTGGTTCGTGGCTGTGCCGATACCTCGGCCCTGGCAGACGCCTATCGTGCGGCGCTCGGCGCGAGCAAGGCCACGACCGAAAAGGCGCAGGTGGCGCTCGAGGCCATCGACGCGTTCGAGGCGAGCGGCAAGACCATGGCGGATGTGGCGCGGCTTATGATGTCGTGCAGTATGCCGCGCGCGAGTAAGATGTTCCCAAAGGAGAATGTCGAGCTGCTCAAGGCAGAGGCTGCCGACACGTTCGTCAATATTGTGCTGGCTTGCGGTGACCCGGCACTTGATGCGCTGGTGGGGCTTGCCCGTGCCGTAGAGGCGGAGTACCGTGCGCTCAAGGCTGACCAGTCCGCACTCGACAATAACGATCTGTTGCGCATGGCATACGAGGCACTGCGCGATTATCCCGCCATCCGAGCCGCCTACGAGGGTCGCTTTAAGATGGTCATGATCGATGAGTTCCAGGATACCGATCAGATGCAGGTCGATTTGATTCGCTATCTGACGGGTGCGGGGGAGCGCGCGCTGTGCACCGTGGGCGATGCACAGCAGTCGATCTACCGCTTCCGTGGCGCTGAGGTTGAGGTGTTTCGCCGCCAGGAGCGCAAGGTGGGTTTGACGGCGGCGCCCGATGTGGCTGCCGCGACCGATGCCCCCGCCGGCGAGCTCGTCAAACTCGTGCGCAACTTCCGCAGTCACGACGAGGTGCTGCGCTACGTAGCGCGCGTCTTTGACGGCGATACCGGTGGCTTGATGCAGGGGTTCTTAGATCTTGAACCGAGCGACAAACGCAAAGACAAGCTCAAGGCAAAGGCTTCGCGCCGCCAGGCGCTGTTCGTTGCCGGTGGCAGCACGCAGGAGCGAACGCAGGCGAAAGCTCGTGCGATTGCGGAGCGGTTCCAGGCGCTCGTCAAAGCGGGGCAGCCCCAGGGCGATATGGTGTTGCTGCTGGGCCGCATGACCAATGCCGATGTCTATGCGCAGGCCTTCCGCGACCAGGGGCTCGACTGCGTGATCGCAGGCGGTTCAGTCTTTGCGCAGGCTGCCGAGGTGCAGACGGTGCGTGCCCTGGTCTGCGCGCTCGCCAATCCGGCCGATACGGCGCAGGGTTTTATGCCACTGCTGGCCTCGCCGATGTTTGCACTCGGCGCCCAGGAGTTCCTGGCGCTGGCGACCAAACTCGATGATCAGACGGGCGAGACGTCGCGCCGCAACATCGATGCGGGCATCATGAGCGATTCCGATGTGCCGGGTTTGCAGAACCTGCCGCTCGTGACGCGTGCCCGCGAGGTGCTGCGCTACGCGCTTCGTCGCGTGGGACGCGATTCGTTCGCCGCCATCGCGCGCGATGTGGTCAATGCCTCCGGCTGGTTCGTGCGTCTGGCGCAGCGCGGCCCCGAGGGCAAGGCCATTGCCGCCAACGTGCTCAAGGCGCTCGACGCCGTGGCCGAGGCAGAGGCCGAGCTCGGCAATTCTCCGCGCTCCATCGCGCTCGCCTTCGACCGCTTCTTGGCGGGCAAGGAGGCCCCGGGCGCCCTCAACGAGGAGGGCGACGGCGCGGTGCGCATCATGACCGTGCATGCGTCCAAGGGCCTGGAGTATCCGGTTGTAGCGGTTGCCGAGTGTTTTGGCGTGCGCAAATCGTCCGGTGCGGCACAAATGGGTCGCGTCGACGGTGGGGCGCAAGTCGTGGCGCTGCCGGCTCGTTTCGATGGCGTTAAGCTTGCCGACGGGACCTTCGTGAAGGGCGATGACGTCAAAAAGCAGTTTGAACACGCGTTTAAGGGCAAGGGTACGTCGCTGTGGCTGCCGCCGGAGCTCATGGAGGACGTCTGTGCGACGGGTTCTCCCGCCGAGGCATTTGCTCGCCTGCGCAACGACGACCTGCAGCTTTCGCTCGAGGAGCGGGCCCGCTTGCTCTATGTTGCCATGACGCGAGCGGGCGAGCTGGTGATCTTGGCGATGGACGCCGGCGTGAGCCGCGGCAAGGTGACGGCGCCGACCTTCGATGTCGAGACGGATCTGACCTACGACGTGCTGCGCCGCATCCTGCCGACCGGCAGCCTGGACATGCCGCAGCTCGATAGCGACCGTTTAGCGTTCGACAACTCCAAGCCGGGCGACTACGAGCTCATCTCGCTGGCGGACTTTACGTTTGGCGAGCAGGCGTTTGAGGCCAACGCTTCGCTGGATGTCGAGGGCAGGCTTGTTCGTGGCGATACCGATGCCGCCGATAATGCTGCGCGCTCAACCGTTCCCGGTCCTGCCGACCCCGAGCCCGATTCGTTTGAGCTTGTGTATCCCCAGGCAGTGGGCGTGCGCATGGGCACCTGTCCATTCCCGGCGCGTGACTCATATAGCTACTCGTCAATCGCCGCGGCACTGCATGCCGAGACGGAAGACCGTGCCGCCGAGACGCGCGTGCCCATGGACGAGGCTGGCGATGATGCGGAGTCGGATGGCTCGGAGATGGCCGATGCAGACGTGGCTGTTGTCGAGCCCGTTGGCGATCCCATGGCGCTGGGCTCGGCCTTCCATGCCGCCTGCCAGTGGCTCATCGAGATGGGTGCCGACGCGTTGCCCGCTGCGCGCGCCGATGCGCTGGCGCGTCTGTGGCGCCTGACGCCGGAGCAGCGCGGACGCTTCGATGTCGCCCTGGACCGCTGGCTTAAGTCGGCTGTTCGTGCCGACCTGCTCGCGTGGCCGTGCGTTCGCGCCGAGGTGCCGTTCTTTTCGCTGGGCTGCGAGGACGAGGACATCGCTCGCTACGGTGCTTATGCCGAGGGCGCCATCGACGCTTTGGCGACGAACCCGGCGGATTCGTCATGCGCGCTGGTCATCGACTACAAGACGGGCGGCACGCCGGACGAGACGTCGGAACAGCTGCAGGAGAAGCACGCCCTGCAGGCGCGCGTCTACGCTGATGTTCTGCGCAAGGCGGGCTTTGAGGCTGTGACCGTCAAGTTCGTCCGCGTGGAGCAGCCGGATCCAACCATCTTCGTCGAACCCGCCGAGCCCCAAGTAGTCGCCTACAACTTCTAACCACCTCAGGCCTTACGGTGCTATTTGGTTAGTTTTGCGGCCGTAAAGCCCTCAATTGTCCAAATGGCACCGCAACGCATGGGAGAGCCTGGGGCGGTACAATGACTCGAACGGTTCAAACGAATAAGGAGCCATCATGCAGCTCACCAAAACGCTTAAGGTGACACCGGAGGAGCTTTTTGACGCTCTGGCGGGGTCCATCATGCAGGATATCGAGAACGCCACGGGCAAGCGTCCCAGCCGCAACAAGCTCAACGGCTATAAGTACGAGAAGCGCGCCCAGTCCGCAAAAGGCAAGGCCAAGGGCACGGCGATCAAGGTTAAGATCAAGCACTTTGACTACCCGTGCCTCTATGAGGTCCGTTTTCAGTATGCGGCGGGCATCAATACCATGCGCTATGAGGCTGCACCTGCTGGCGATGGTGCCTGCGAGCTCACCTATACCGAGGATTTTCAGGGCGTGGGTGGCAACACGTCTGGCACGCGCGGCAAGCTCGGCCTCTTCTTCTATGAGCGCAAGCTCAAGAGCCACGCCAACCAGACGATTGATCAAATCGTCAAATACATCGAGGGTGAGCGCCGCGTAAAGGCTAATCCCGCCTTCGCCGATGATACTGCCGAAAACGCTTCGGATGTATTCCATTGATACCCTGTTCAAAAGCTTTACCGCTCTTCACATCAACTGTGAACACTTCAGGCTTCGAATCAGTAGCGAGCGGCCCGACAAAAATAGTTGTTGGTAGTGCCAAATGAATAAGAATGCCACTACAAATGGCAATTGTACTCGGATCTTTCATCGCCCAAGTATCTTGGAGTGCCCTCTACGTATGTGTCTCCGTTTTCTATCTTCTGCAGCTTTTCCTTCTGTATCCCATTGAGAGAACGGAAGCGACCCGTTCTGAAAGCTCTGAAAAGGGAAGGTTTGACGCAGCCAAGATGTTCAGACGCGAAACCTGGCGTGTTGGAGAATCCGCTTTTGCGGTATTGCTTCTCCTAATCGGCACAAGCATGCTCGATATATCTGGATGCCCTCATTCCCCTTTTTGAAGGTCCCAAAAAGACTACCCGTGTGGGTTTGGGCTAGGTTCGGGTGCCGTCCGCGCCGTGCGGTAGAATCGTAACCCTAAGATCACGAACCCGCATCGGAGCTCATCACATGGCATTTGTCCATCTGCACAATCACACTGTTTTCTCCATGCTCGACGGCGCAACCCGTATCCAGGATATGGTCAATCGCGCCGTAGAGCTGGGCATGCCCGCCGTGGCCATTACCGATCACGGCTACATGTATGGCGTGCCCGACTTGGCGCTGGCCTGCGACGCCGTCAACCACAACACGCCCGAGTACAAAACCTGGAGCCACGACAAGGCCTTCTTGGAAAAGGATCGCCGCGACGAGTTGGTGGAGCCCGATCCCGAGGAAAACCCGCGCGAGCATGCCCAGTATGTGAAGGACATGGCCATGTGGGACGAGAAGGGCAATATCGACGAGCTCAAGCCACCCCTGGTCATCAAACCCATCTTTGGCTGCGAGGTCTACTTTACGCCGGACGAGACGCTCGCCCGCGACCATAAGCCCGAGCTCTACCACATGATCCTTCTGGCCAAGGACCAGGAGGGTTACGTCAACCTGATGCAGACGGTCTCCGAGGCCGCCGTGCAGGGCTTTTACTACAAGCCGCGCGTGACGCTCGACAACCTGCGCCGCCATGCCAAGGGCATGATCTGCACCAGCGCCTGCATCGCCGGCATCATTCCCAAGTACATCGACCGCGGTGATATGGAGGGCGCCATCAAGTGGGCCGAGACTTTCCGTGACACCTTCGAGCCCGGCGACTTTTATATCGAGATCCAGGAACACGGCATCACCACCGACAACGGCCTGACCGACGAGCAGATGGACCGCACGCTCATCGACATCGCCAAGCAGGTGGGCGTCAAGGTCATCGCCACCAACGACTTCCACTACCTGCGCCGCGAGGACGCGCCCGTGCAGGACGTCATCATGTGCATTGGCATGAACGCCAAGGTCGACGACCCCAACCGCATGCGCATGACCGGCTCGGAGTTTTACATGAAGACCGAGGAGGAGATGCGGGCGATGTTCCCGTATTGCCCCGAGGCCTGCGACAACACGCTCGAGATTGCCGACAAGTGCTATGTGGAGCTGGACTGGGATTCCATCATCCTGCCGCGCTTCCCGTTGCTCGATCCCGGCGAGACGCACGAGAGCCAGTTCCGCCGCGAGTGCGAGAAGGGCCTGCGCCAACACTACGGTGACGACTGGGCCACGCGCGAGATCTGTGGCGTCAACATCAAAGAGCGCTTTGAGTACGAATACAAGGTCATCTGCGACAAGGGCTTTGCCGCCTACTTTTTGATCGTCGCCGAGTACGTGCAATGGGCCAAGGACAACGGCATCGGCGTCGGTCCCGGCCGTGGCTCGGCCGCCGGTGCTATCGTCGCCTACGCCATGAACATCACCGCGTTCGACCCGCTCGAGAACGGCCTGATGTTCGAGAGGTTCCTGTCCCCGCAGCGTACCGAGATGCCCGATATCGATATGGACTTCGACGATGAGCGGCGCCTCGAGGTCGTGGAGCACGTTCGCCAGCTCTACGGCCCCGAGAAGGTCACCCACGTCATCACCTACTCGACCATTAAGGCCAAGCAGGCCATCAACGACGCCGCGCGCGTGCTGGACTATCCGGTCTACATGGGCCAGCGCCTGTCCAAGATGGTTTCGAGCGACCCCAAGGTCAAGCTCAAGCAGGTGCTCGAAAAGCAACCCGGCAAAGAGGATCTGTTTAACCCCGACTTTGCCGAGGCCTATAAAAAGGATGACGACGCCCGCCGTATCATCGACACGGCGCTCTCGATCGAGGGCCTCACCCGTGGCGAGGGTGTGCACGCGTGCGCCGTCCTGATCTGCCGCGATCCCGTCAACGAGCATGTGCCCACCAAGCTCGATACCAAGGGCGGCGTCGAGATTACCCAGTACGAGGGTCATACCGTTGCCGACATGGGCCTGCTCAAGATGGACTTCCTGGGCCTGCGCACGCTGACGGTTATCTCCAAGGCCAAGGCAAACATCAAGAAGAACTTCGGCATCGACATCAAAGAGGAAGAGATTCCCTTTGACGACCCCGAGATCTTTAAGCTCATGGGCTCCGGTCACACCGCCGGCGTCTTCCAGGTCGAGTCCGCCGGCATGACGGCCACGATCAAGAACATGAAGCCCACCGAGTACAAGCACGTCGTGGCATTGATCGCTCTATACCGCCCGGGCCCGCTGGGCGCCGGCATGGTTTCGTCCTACATCAACCGTATGAACGGCAAGGAGCCGGCCGTCTCCTACGACGATCGCCTGGACGACATCCTGGGCGAAACCTACGGCACCATGGTCTACCAGGAGCAGGTTATGCTCATCTCCGTTGAGATGTGCGGCTTCTCCAAGGGCGAATCGGACTCGCGTATCCGTAAGCCCGTGGCTAAGAAAAAGATCAAGTTGCTCACGTCGACGGTGCTCCACTGGGAGGATGGCTCGGACGAGACCACCTACGACCACTGGATGAACGGCGCTATCAAGAATAACTACACGCGCGAGGTCGCCCAGAAGATTTGGGACGATGTTCTCGAGTTCGCATCTTACGCCTTTAACAAGTCGCACTCCGCCGGCTACGCCATCCTGGTTATGCAGACGGCATGGCTCAAGGCGCATTATCCGCACGAGTACATGGCGGCCGTTCTGACGTCCTATACGGGCAAGACCGACAAGATCGTTCACTACGTCTCGGCGTGCCGTCACGACGGCATCCCCGTGCTGTCGCCAGATGTCAATGAGTCCGGTACCGAGTTCACGGCTACCAAGGAAGGCGTGCGCTTTGGTCTGGCTGGCATCCGCGGCGTGGGCACCGGCGTGGCGCAGGCGATTATCGCCGAGCGCGAGGCGGGCGGTCCGTTTAAGACGCTGCACGACTTTGTCGAGCGCGTGGACTCGAGCCAGGCTAACCGTCGCGTGATCGAATCGCTCATCAAGGCAGGCGCCTTTGACTCCACGGGGTATCCGCGTCGCCAGATGATGCACTTTGTGGACAAGAACAACCCCGAGAACATCATCGATGCCGCCGTGAAGCGCCAGAAGGATCGTGCGAGCGGCCAGACGTCGTTCTTCGATATGTTTGGCGACGTTGAGGGCTCGGGCTTTGAGGTGAGCGTGCCCGATCCGGACGGCCAGGAGTGGGACCGCCACCTTAAGCTGAGCCAGGAGAAGGAGGTTCTGGGCATCTATGTCTCGGACCACCCGTTGCGCCCGTTTGAGTATGCGCTAGCCAAGGCGCGCGACTTCTCGTTCTCGCAGATCGACACCGGTTACGAGGTGCAAAACCCCACGGGCGGTACCATCAACCAGGAGATTCCCGAGGGCAAGGCGCTGTGGTGGGCCGGCATGGTCTCGAGCGTGTCCAAGCGCGTGACCAAAAACGGCGACCCCATGGGTATTGTGCAGCTCGAGGACATGGAAGGCGAGGCCACGGTCGTGGTGTTCCCCAAGACCTACAAAGAGGCCGAGGGATACCTGTACGGCGAGGTCGATCCCGAGACCGGTGCACAGCTGTCCGATGCGTTTGTTCGCATTAAGGGCAAGCTCGAGCGTTCGGACCGCGGCGACCAGATCATCGCGCAGGAGATCGTGCCGCTTGAGCTTAACGAGGAGAACAACAAGCCCAAGGTGTTTGAGGTCATGGTGCCCAGCAGCCGCTTTAGCCAGGGCAATATGGCGCGTCTTGCCACGGTGCTCACCACCAACCCGGGTGGCGACCGCGTGGAGATCTTTATCGAGCAGGTGGACGGGCGCGTGCTGCGCGCCGAGGTGCCGGCCAAGGTCAACGCACGCTCGATCCCGCTGCTGGCCGAGGCCAAGGCCATTGTGGGTAACCAGGGTCGCGTGACGGTGATCTAAGGGCGACCTTGCTGGTCCGCGCGAGATTGGAGGAAGTGATGACGCAGGGGACGTTTGCGCAGGCGCTTCGTAAAGAGGCGGCGCTCAGCAGTACCTTTATGAAGGGGCGCTCGCTCATGCTCAACGGCGCCGTGCTGTCGTTTGAGGACTCCGGCTCGCGCTTCTCCAAAAATGTGACTATCGAGGGCTCGGTGCGCGGCTCGCGCGGCGACCTTTACAAGACGCACGTGGCGCTCGACATGGACGAGCACGAGGTTGTCGACTACGACTGCGATTGCCCCGCCGCCTTCCGCTATTCCGGCATGTGCAAGCACGCCATCGCCACGGCGCTAGCGTATCTGGATGCCAGCGGCGCCGAGCCCGTCGAGGGTTTGCGCACGCCGGTCCGCACGTTTACGGTACCGCCCGCACAGTCCAAGCAGCCCGCACGCCCCGCGCCCACCGCATCTGCGGTCAACCCCAACTTTCCCTTTCCGGCACCCATCCCCACGAGCCCGAGCCTTGTGGCGGCGCTTTCCGATCTTTCGGACGCGCGCATGGACGAGGTGGTGGCTCTGCGTCGCAAGCTCGCCGGTGCCGTGGACCCCGATGCCCCCAAGGCGGTACTGGAGCCCTCGTTGGTTCCGTACTACAATCCGCTGTTCGCCGATCGCTTTACCTGGGCGCTCGAGTTTCGCGTTCGCTGCGGCTCGGTGTCCTACGTGGTTAAGGATATCGACGGCATGGCCGACGCCTACGTGCGCGGCGGCACCTTCTCTTACGGCAAGAAGCTTACGTTTGTCCATGTGCCCGAGGCCTTTGACGAGGTGTCGACAAAGCTGCTCGACCTTATCACGATGACGGTCGCCTACCTGAGCGATATCACGAGCTCGCGCTCGGCATCGTACGACTTTGCCCGCAGCGGCTTTGTCGCCGAGCGTCAGTTGCCGGTATCCGAGTATTCCGTCGTGTCCGTGCTGGACCTGCTGCGTGGCAGGACCCTGTCCTTTGAGCCTGCTTGGTCGCGGGGGACGACGACGCATCGCGCCTACGAGGTGGCGGTCGAGCCGTCGCCGCAGGGGGAGGGACAAGCCCCGGCTAAGCGCCCGCCGCTCCTTGCCGCCAAGATTGCACCGGCGGCGGGAGGCAGCTACGACTTGCGTCTGCCGGCCGATACGTACTGCTTTGTCGCGGGCGACGCAGCCTATCTGGTCGATACGCGCCGCGCGCGCCGTAGCGACACGGCGTTTGCCCAACATGCGGCGCCGTTCCTATCGCACTTGTTGCCCTGCCGCACGCCGGTCCATATCGCCGCCGACCAGGTGGGCGAGTTCTGCCGCATGGCGCTGCCCATCTTGCGCGACTACACCGACCTTACCGCTCCCGCCGCGCTCGACGCCGTGGCGCCCGAGCCGAGTTTTGCCATGGCGATCGGCGTCGACGATGGGTTTGTGACCTGCAAAGTTACGGTTACCTACGGCGATTGGTCGGCAGATCTCTTTAGTCTTGGTGCTCCGGGCAGTCCTTTCGAAGAACAGCGCCCCGGCGTTCCGCCCCGCGATACGGTGGCAGAGTTTCGCGTTATGGACACGGCGGCCCTGTATTTCGATTTCTACGAGGGCGGCCTGGCATTTGAGGAGCGCGATGACGAGAGCCTGTTCCACTTGCTGACCGAGGGCCTGTCTGCCCTGTCCGAGCTGGGCGAGGTCATGCTCAGCGACCGCCTGCGCCAGATCTCGGTGCGCCCTGCGCCCAAGCTTTCTGTGCGCGCGACCGTCAAGAGTAACCTGCTCGACGTCGAGCTGGGTGCGAGCGGGCTTTCGGCGGCTGACCTTGCCATCTACCTCGATTCCTACAAGCGTCACCAGACGTTTGCGCGCCTTACGTCGGGCGACATCGTGCGCCTGGACGAGGGCGCTCGTGCTGCGTTTGGCCTTGCCGAGGACTTGGGCGTCGATGCCGTCGACCTGCTCGACGGCGTGTCGCTTCCCGCGTCGAGCACCCTTTTTGTCGATAGCATGCTCGCGCGCACGCCGGCGCTCGAGGCCGATCGCGACGCCGCGTTCCGCCGCACCGTCGAGCGTCTGGACACGCTCGGCAAGATGGACTTTACGGTGCCTGCCTCGCTCAAGGCCACACTGCGTGGCTACCAGGTCGACGGCTACCAGTGGCTCGGCTCGCTTGAGCATCTGGGCCTTGGCGGCATCTTGGCCGACGATATGGGCCTGGGCAAAACGCTGCAGATGATCGCGCACATTCTGGCGCGCGTGGAAGCGGGGGATACCAAGCCCACGCTCGTGGTATGCCCCGCGTCGCTCGTGTACAACTGGGCTGCCGAGTTGGAGCGCTTTGCCCCCTCGCTTGATGTGTGCGCCATCGTGGGCGCCAAGACCCAGCGTCGCGTGCAAATTGCCGGTGCCGCCGAGCACAACGTGGTCGTGACGTCATATGACCTCATGCGCCGGGACATCGACGAATACGTCGAGCAGGACTTTGCCCGCGTGGTGCTCGACGAAGCCCAGTACATTAAAAACCCGCTCACCCAGGTGGCCCGTGCTGCCAAGCGCCTGCCGGCCGGCGTGCGCTTTGCCTTGACGGGAACGCCCATCGAAAACCGCCTGTCCGAGCTCTGGAGTATCTTCGACTTTTTGATGCCGGGCCTTCTGGGCACGCGCGACTCATTTGCCAAGCGCTTTGAAAGTCCCGTCGAGCATGCCGAGGGCGACAGCGCCGCTCGTCTGCAGGCGCTCGTGTCGCCGTTTGTGCTGCGTCGCGTTAAGGAAGACGTGGTGGCCGACCTGCCCGAGAAGATCGAAGACACGGTGATGGCGCAGCTTGCTGGCGAGCAGCGCAAGCTCTACCTGGCCAACCAGGACCGCATCGCCCAGCAAGTCCAGCACCGCGAGGCCGGGGAGTTTAAGAAAGACAAGCTCAAGGTGCTCGCCGAGCTCACCAAGCTGCGCCAGATCTGTTGCGACCCGCGCCTACACTACGAGGATTACAAGGCGGGGAGCGCCAAGCTCGATACATGCATGGAAATCGTCCACGGAGCGCTCGACGGCGGTCACCGCATCTTGCTGTTCAGCCAGTTTACGGGCATGCTCGATATCATCGGCAAGCGCCTGGCCAAGGAGGACATCGCCTTCCTTAAGCTTACGGGCGCATCGTCTAAGGAGAGCCGCGCCAAGATGGTTGCGCAGTTCCAGGCGGGCGAGGTGCCGGTGTTCTTGATTTCGCTCAAGGCGGGCGGCGTGGGCCTTAATTTGACGGCTGCCGACGTGGTCATCCACTACGACCCGTGGTGGAACGTGGCGGCGCAGGACCAGGCGATCGATCGCGCCCACCGCATTGGCCAGCAACATACCGTGACCGTGTACAAACTCATCGCCAAGGACACAATCGAGGAACGCATTATGCAGATGCAGGAGTCCAAGCGCGATCTGGTCAACAGCGTGCTCGGCGGCGACGGTATCTCGTCGGCGCTGTTTACCCGCGAAGATGTTCTGGCGCTGCTCGGTGGTGACGGTCGCTAGCCTCGCTCGTTATGTGTTCATTTGCCATGCCGTGGATGGTTCGCCTGCCTTTGGGCATAAGAACCATCGAGAACATTGGCACATCAGCAAAGGAGAACATCATGGCGAAATTCTTTAAGGACTCCGATGGCAAGCTCGTTGCCGCCCTTGGCGACGGCGTTGCGACCCCTGCCGGCTGCACGGAGCTGACGGCGAACACCGAGGATGCGGCACACGAGAAGCACGTGCCTGTTGTCGAGATCGAGCGCGACGGCCACGTCATTCGCGCACGCGTGGGCTCGACAGAGCACCCCATGCTGCCCGAGCACTACATCGAGTGGATCGCGCTTGAGGCCGAGGGCCGCCTGGAGGTCCATTACCTTGAGCCCGGCATGAAGCCCACGACGTTTTTCGCTGGCGGCTCCAAGACCGGTACCGTCTATGCCTACTGCAACCTGCACGGGTTGTGGTCCGCGACGTTCTAGGAGCGCGCCCCCGCTCGGGGTATCATAGCTAGCATATGCACATGCGAGCGCCGGCTGCATTATGCGGCCGGCGCTTTTACTACGACAACGACGATTTACGACGGGAAGGGCTGGGCCATGAAGCTCGCACTTGCACAGATCGATATGCGCCTGGGTGATATTGAGGGCATTTGCGGCCGCATCGAGGACCAGGCTCGCCTGGCTCATGAGCGCGGCGCGCGCGTGCTGTGCGTTCCGGCCCCGCTCTTTATGGGTGCCATGCCGGGCAGCCTGGTGAACGCTGCCGATTTTGAGCACGATATGCTGACGGGCTTGACGGGCGTTGCCGAGCGCATCCAAGAGCTCGATATGATCTGCATCGTGCCCGCTGCGGTTTCGTTTGAGGGCCAGCCCCTGCTCGACTACATGATGCTTAAGGATGGTCGCGTGGTGCCCGCGCGCGCAAGCATCGCCCTGCAGCGTGGCGAGAGCAACGACGCGCGTTGGGCGCCTCCGGTGTTTGACGTGGACGGCGTGCGCATCGCTGTGGTGTTTGACCTGGACCGCGAGCTCGAAATGCTGCCGACCGGCGTCGACCTCATTGCCTATTTCCAGTTCAACGCGTTTGACATGACCGACCGCGAGACAGCTGCCGTCGCCGCCGTGCGCAGCGGTGCCTACCGCAAGATCGCGTCCAAGCGCAGCGTATGGTTTGCCTGCATGGCGCCGATTGGTGCCTATGACGAGTCGGTGTATACCGGCGGGTCGTTTGTGCTCGACGATTGCGGGCGCGTGGTGGCCCAGGCGCCGTGCTTTGAGGAGAGCTTGCTGGTTCAGGAGATTCAGCGCGGCGTAATGCTCGATGCTTTGGAGGACCACGAGCTGCCCGAGTTTCGTTCCGAGGAGTGGTTGTGGCAGGCGCTGGTGCTTGCCGTGCGCGACAATGCCCGCGCCCGCGGCGCTTCGCGTGCCGTGGTGGCGCTCGAGGGCGATCTGCCGTCGTCCCTGTTGGCGGCACTTGCCGTCGATGCCTTGGGTCCGCGTAATGTGATTGGCCTGGTGCTGGGGCGCAATCGCATCTTTACACCGGCGCAGGAGGAGGCCGAGGCCGCCCGCTGTTCCGCTGTTCGCTCAATCGCCGAGCGCCTGCACATTCGCACCGTCGAGCGCGATGCGCCGGATGCGGCGCGCGTGCTCGATCGCGACGTGTCGGCGGGCGATGCCGAGCGTCTGCGTTCGCGTGCGCTGGGCCTGATGCTCGAGGATACGGCGCTCGAGCTGGGCGCCATGGCGTTGAGCCCGCTTTCCAAGACTGAGTATGCACTGGCGGCGCCCGCACTGTCCGGCGGCTACCAGGGCGACTTTGCGCCCTTTGGCGACGTGTATCTGTCGACGCTCGAGTTTGTGGCACGCGTGCGCAACCGCGCCTCGGCCGTGGTGCCCCAAGAGCTCGTGACGCTCAACGCGGTGGAGGATTGCATGGATCGCGTGCTGGCGCAGGCGCTCTCGACGCTCGCCGGTCCGGTCGATATGCTCGATCGCGCGGCGCAGCTGCTGGGCGGGCTTGAGCCGGGTGAGGTCGATGGTGCGCTTGAGTTGCATGTAGACCGCAATCGACCTTTCGACGACATCCCGATGGCCGCCGGCAAGCCCGAGGCCTGCTCGCTGCTGCTGATGCTCGTGCGCCAGGGTGAGGCTGCTCGTCGCATGCTGCCGACGGCCCCGATCGTCTCGGCCCGTTCGTTTGCCGAGCGCGCTTGGCCGTACATGCTTGCGTGGTCCGATCTGGGGCTCAACGATAAGGAGCGCATGACGGTTGATTCGCTGGCACGCGCCGAGGTGCGCCGCTTTGCCGACGACGATACGACCGAGCGCATGCGAAACGAGATGATGGGCGTGCTGGGCGAGCTACTGGGTATTTCGCCCGAGCAGATGGAGGAGCTGCGCTCTGAGGACGGTCAGCGTCGTTTGCACGAGGGAATGAAAAAGTTCGAGGGCGAGGTCCAGGACGCCATCGACAAGATGATGGGCGGCCAGGGCGGACCACAGGGCGGCCCCCAGGGTAGTCCGATGCCGCATCCGCCGGTGGATCCGAGGCAGTTCCCGTTCTTTAGCCAGAACTAAAAAGGTTACGCGGTTTTACCAAACCGCGTAACGAGCCGACGCTGCGCGCCCGCCAGAGCGGCAATCTGCCTTTCAATCGTCGGGCATGACCACCAGGTCAATGCCCTCCTCTTTCACGCCACCTTGCTCGCTCTGGCGGGCGCTCGCTTGCGTGTACTCAACCTACAATTCAATCTCGGCTGACTTATAGGGCTAGCGTTGTGTTATTCTAGAACAGACGTTCGTGAATGATGCGCGGGGCCTTGCCTTGCGCTGTGCTTGTGGCGAGGGGAGGTCGGCTTGGTTATCTTGGGTATCGACCCCGGTTTGGCCCATACGGGCTGGGGGATTATCGAGGAGCGGCGTGGCGAGGTTCGCTGCCGTGCCTACGGTTGTATCGAGACCAGCGCGGGCAGCCCGCTCGCGGTACGCCTGTCGCATATTGCCCGCGACCTCAAGGGCGTCGTCGAACGCTACCGTCCCGATACTGCTGCCATCGAGAGCATTTACTTTGGCGCCAACGTCCGCTCGGCCATCCCCACGGCGCATGCCCGCGGTGCTGCGCTCGTGGCGCTTTCGGAGTGCGCGCTCGAGATTGGCGAATACACGCCCATGCAGATCAAGCAAGCCGTGGTGGGCACGGGCGCTGCGGATAAACGGCAGGTTGCCTACATGGTGCGCACGCTCACGCAGCTCGATCACGATCCTCACCCAGACCATGCCGCCGATGCCCTGGCCTGCGCCATCTGTCACGTTAACCTAAGCCGCACCCGGGCGCTTACCGGCGGCGAGTTCTATCAACAGAGAGGAACCGGATACTGATGATCTCCCAGCTCCATGGAACGCTTATCGAGGCCACGATGAGCTCGGCCGTCGTCGATGTATCGGGCGTGGGCTTTGAGCTCGGTATTTCGGGCGGCACTGCCGCCGCGCTGCCTACGCCCGGCGGCGAGGTTCGCCTCTATACCCGTATGCAGGTGCGCGAGGACGCCATGACGCTCTTTGGCTTTGCCTCCAAGGACGAGCGCACGATGTTCGATCGGCTCGTTTCTGTCTCGGGCGTCGGTCCGCGCCTGGCGCTTGCCGTGCTTTCCACCTATACCGTGGGACAACTGTATTCCTTGGTGATGGCCGAGGACGACAAGGACATGGCCAAGGTGCCCGGTGTAGGCAAAAAGACCGCCCAGCGCCTCATCTTGGAGCTCAAGAGTACCTTTGCCAAGGACAAGGGCTTTGTTCCGGTCGACGTAATCCCCGGTCAGGTTGCGATGCCGGTTCCCGCCGCCGCTCCCTCGGCGATCGATGATGCCCGCGCGGCGCTCCTTTCCATGGGCTTTAGCCCGCAGGAGACCGAGGTTGCCCTGAGCGGGTATGATGGGCAGGATATGCGTGTCGAGGACCTGCTCGGCGCGGCGCTTAAGCGACTCGGAATGGATGCGTGATGTGGGAAGCCGATGACTCTCAGGACCTGTGGGCGACGCCCGGCAATTCGCCGGCGGCATCCATGGCGCACGGTGAGCGCATGGTTGGCTCGGAGCTAACGCCCGAAGACCTCGATGTCGACCGTACCCTGCGTCCCCAGCGCCTGGACGACTACTGCGGTCAGGAGCATATCAAGCAGAGCCTTCGCGTGTTGATCGAGGCGGCGCAGAGCCGTGGCGAGACACTCGACCACGTGATCTTCTCGGGTCCTCCGGGCCTGGGCAAGACCACGCTGGCCACCGTTATCGCCAACGAGCTGGGCGCTCAGATCAAGACGACGAGTGGCCCGGCCATCGCGCGCACCGGTGACCTGGCGGCCATCCTGACTAACTTGCAGCCGGGTGACGTGCTGTTTATCGATGAGATCCACCGTCTGAACCGTTCGGTCGAGGAAGTCCTGTATCCCGCGATGGAGGACTTTGCGCTCGATATCGTGATCGGTAAAGGTCCGGCCGCTCGCTCGATTCGCCTGGATATCCCCAAGTTTACGCTGGTGGCGGCAACGACCCGTTCGGGTATGCTCACGGGCCCGCTACGCGACCGCTTTGGCATTTCGTATCGCCTGGACTACTACACGGTCGAGGAGCTCGCCCAGATTGTGACGCGCTCGGCGACCATCCTGGGCGTGACGATCGACCATCCCAGCGCGCTCGAGATCGGCTCGCGCTCGCGCGGTACGCCGCGCTTGGCCAACCGTCTGCTCAAGCGCGTGCGCGACTATGCGCAGGTGCGCGGCAACGGTCCTATTGAGCTTGATATTTGCCGTCAGGCGCTCGAGTTCTTCGAGATTGATGAGCTTGGTCTGGACTGGATGGATATTCGCATCTTGGAGACGCTTGCCAAGACGTTCTCCGGCCGTGCCGTGGGCCTGACGACCCTTGCCAGCGCGGTGGGCGAGGACCCGGGTACGCTCGAGGATGTCTATGAGCCCTATCTGCTGCAGTGCGGCTTGATGATTCGTACGCCCCAGGGCCGTCAGGCAACGCTTCGCACCTTTGAACATTTGGGCATCGAGCCAGCCGTTTAGAGGCGGGTTTGTTTTGGCTGGTCTGTAGGCTATCGCTGAGCATTGGATAAACATATCGCCATTCATCGGTTACGGGTGTTTTACTATTGCGCGCCCGTGCTATGCTGAATTGGTCTTTTTCTCATTCGGTAACGAAAGGACCGCCCATGCCTACTGACATCGAAATCGCACGTTCCGTCACGCCGCTGCCCATTACCGAGGTGGCTAAGAACGCCGGCGTCGACGTAAAGCACCTGATTCCGTACGGCTTCGACAAGGCTAAGGTCGACTATTCGCTGCTCAACGAGCCGACCAATCATCAGGCCAAGCTCGTCCTCGTGACCGCCATCAACCCCACGCCCGCTGGCGAGGGCAAGACCACCACGACCATCGGTCTGGCCGACGGCCTGCGCCGTCGCGGTGTCAAGAGCGCTGTGGCCCTGCGCGAGCCTTCGCTCGGTCCCGTCTTTGGCGTAAAGGGCGGTGCCGCCGGCGGCGGTTGGGCCCAGGTCATCCCCATGGAGGACATCAACCTGCACTTTACCGGCGACTTCCACGCTATCGGTGCCGCCAATAACCTGCTGGCCGCCATGCTCGACAACCATATTCAGCAAGGCAACCAGCTCGGTATCGACGTTAAGCGCATTACCTGGAAGCGCGTTGTCGACATGAACGACCGCCAGCTGCGCCACGTTATCGACGGCATTGGTGGCAAGGCTCAGGGCGTGCCGCGCGAGGACGGCTTCGATATCACCGTTGCCTCCGAGGTCATGGCAATCCTGTGCCTGTCCACGAGCATCAACGACCTCAAGGAGCGCTTGGGCGAGATCGTCGTCGGCTACAGCTTTGCCGGCGAGCCCGTCCGCGCCCGCGACCTCAAGGCTCAGGGCGCCATGGCCGCGCTGCTTAAGGACGCGCTCAAGCCCAACCTGGTGCAGACGCTCGAGGGTACGCCCGCGTTTGTCCACGGCGGCCCCTTCGCAAACATCGCCCACGGCTGCAACTCCATCATGGCCACGCGTATGGCTATGCGCTTTGGCGATATCGCCATTACCGAGGCAGGCTTTGGCGCCGATCTGGGTGCCGAGAAGTTCCTCGACATCAAGTGCCGCATGACGGGCGTTCGCCCCAGCGCCGTCGTGATTGTCGCGACCGCCCGTGCGCTTAAGTACAACGGCGGTGTTGCCAAGGCCGACCTCAACGAGGAGAACCTCGAGGCCCTCAAGGCCGGCATGCCCAACCTGCTGCGTCACGTCGACAACATTCAGAATGTCTACGGTCTGCCCTGCGTGGTCGCCATCAACCGCTTCCCGACGGACACCGAGGCCGAGCTTGCGCTCATCGAGTCCGAGTGCCAGAAGCTCGGCGTCAACGTTAAGCTTTCCGAGGTCTGGGCCAAGGGCGGCGAGGGCGCGCTCGATTTGGCTGACGAGGTCATGCGTCTGATCGAGCAGCCGAGCGAGCTCAAGTTTGCCTACGAAGACGGTGCCGATGTTGCCGACGCCCTCGAGGCCGTTGCTACCAAGGTCTACCGCGCCGATGGCGTCGACTTTACCCCGGCTGCAAAGCGCCAGCTCGCCGAGCTGCGCGAGAACGGCTTTGGCAACCTGCCGGTGTGCGTCGCCAAGACGCAGTACAGCTTTAGCGACAACGCCAAGGCCCTGGGCGCTCCCGAGAATTTCCGCATCACCGTGCGCGAGCTCAAGGTTTCCGCCGGCGCCCACTTTGTGGTCGCGCTGACTGGCAGCGTTCTGACCATGCCGGGCCTGCCCAAGGTCCCCGCGGCCGAGAATATCGACGTCGATAACGAAGGCAACATCACCGGCTTGTTCTAAGACTGCTGCTCATAGCCGCTTGCCCGCCCCGCCGCGCCTACCAAGGCCCGGCGGGGCTTTTTGATCCTTAGGCCCGCGCATGTCTTGTAGATACCGGCGGGCTTTGCCCATCATAGGCTTTTGCGCGGGTAGAATGCATGGATAACTTGATGCTTGCAGGCGACGGAAAGGAATCGTTGCATGGACCAGGACAAGACGACCGTGATGGGCGGATATGGCTCCGCACAGGCTGGCAGCAGCGCCGATGCGACCCGTATCGTGCCGAATCCCGGCAATGCTGCTCCCGATGCGACGCAGGCGTCTGCCGAACCCACACGGGTTATGGGCTACGGCGATACACCACGGGATCCGTTTGATTATGTACCGCAGGACCCGTACGGCAATGCGGCACCGGACCCGTATGGCAATGCGGCGACGGATGCTTATAACAACCTGCCGCAAAATCCCATTCCGCAGGCTCAGCAGACGACGTATATGCCGCGCACGGCGCAAGCTCAACCTCATTATGAGTCGCGCGATCCGTATGCGCGCCAGCCTTATCGCGAGTATCCCAAATCGATTCCGCAGTATGGTGAGGACGAGGAAGAGGCGCCGTCGCGTTCGTCGAGTGTGATCAAGAAAATCCTGATTGTGCTGGCGATCTTCTTTGCCCTCTCGATTGTGTTCGCCATTGTGTCGGGCATGCTCAACAAGCGAGGGAGTTCAACGGCCGATACCACTGCCGAGCAAACCGAGTCCGCCTCGTCTAGCACCGTCGATCTGAGCGATATCCCGGGACAGTATTGGTCCAACGCCAAAAAGCTCCTCAAGTCGCGCGGCGCCGATCTTTCGAATGCCGTGGTCCTGACTGATGATGGCTCAACGCCCGTCGTCGATGCCAACTGGGTTGTTACTTCTGCCTACTATAACGACAACGGTAACCTGGAGGTCCAGCTTACGCGCAAGGACGGCTCGTCGGGCAATACGTCCGTTGATCAAGGCACCACGGACAGCTCGAGCTCCAACATGCTAGAGGACCTGAGCAATAAGGCGCAGGAGCTGGGAGATAAGGCCCAGCAGTTGGGCGACACAGCCCAGAATCTCGGCGATACCGCACAGAACCTGGGCGATATGGCAACGAACGCCTGGGATGCCCTGCAAAACGGCATTTCGGGCGCGCAGGGGAACTAGCGGTCGAGCGGCTAGAGCCTTAGCAGCGCAAACAAAAACGGGACGCAGGATCGCGTGACCGGGCGCATAGGCGCGTTGGTCGGCAGTCCTGCGTCCCGTTTTTGCTGTCGATTACAGCTGCTCTGCCGGACGCTCGGGCGAGCTAAAGCCCGAGTCAAACGTGACGACGCATGATGCATCGGGCCGACGCTCGTGCACGATGCGCGTGACGAGCTCCAGCAGCTCCTCGTCGGATATGTCGAAGCCGTCGGGACGCACCAGGTCAAACGAAACGAACCCGTCGTGTTCGTGAAGGTCGTGGATGGAAAGCGTGGGGTCGATCTGCGCTACGCCGCGCTTGACCCAGCCGCGCAGGTCGTCACCGGTTGTTGCGATGGGGTCGCAGTGCAGCGTAATGCCAATGCCCATCTGGCGTTTGATGTCGTGTTCGATGGTGTCCAGGATCTCGTGGTGCTCAAAGGCATCGCCCTCGCCGGGCATTTCCACGTGTGCGCTGGCAAACTGGCGGCCGGGGCCGTAGTCGTGCACCATGAGGTCGTGCGTGCCCAGGACCTGGGGGTATGACATGATCCTGTCGCGGATTTCCTGGACGAGCTTGGGGTCGGGCGCTTGTCCCAGCAGCGGGCTGATGGCGTCGCGCACCAGGCCCATGCCGCTGATGCAAATGAAGATGCCCACGCCCAGGCCCGCCCAGCCATCGAGGTCAAAGCCGGTCGTTTGCGAAATGAGCGCCGCCGCCAAGACCGAGCCCGAGGCGATGACATCGTTTTTGGAATCCTGCGCCGTGGCGATGAGCGTCTCCGAGTCGATGCGGTTGCCCAGCGTGCGGTTGAACGCCGCCATCCAGAACTTGACGAGCATGGACAGGACAAGGGCTGCCATGGAGAGCGCCGAATACGCGGTGGGGGAGGGCTTGACGATCTTGGTAACCGACTCCAGGATCAGGTTGATGCCGACGGCACAAACGAGGACGGCGACAAACAGGCCGGCGAGGTATTCGTAGCGGCCGTGGCCATAGGGGTGGCCTTCGTCTGCCGGGCGGCTGGCAAGGCGGAATCCGAGCAAGCTCACTATGTTGCTCGAGGCGTCGGAGAGGTTGTTGAAGGCGTCGGCGACAAGCGAGACGGAGCCGGCGAGCAGGCCCGCGATGCCCTTGGCTAGGCACAGGGTAATGTTGAGGCCAATGCAGATGAGGCTTGCGGCAAAGCCCGCGTTGGTGCGACAAGTTGTATCGACCGGCTCGTTCTCACTGCCGGGAACAAGCGTATGTACCAGCCGATTTACAAGTAGCATGGCGTACCTCCTCGCATTCTCATTAAGGGGATAGTGTAGCTCGCATGGGCGCGCCGTGTGCCGGTGCTCAGAAAATGCAGCAATGGTCTGCTGGAACTAACGAGCGGCCCTTCTTGTCCGACCAGGTACTCCATTTTGGGCCACATGGGTATGGGCATGTACCTGCCTGCCCGACATACTTAATGTCGACAGCCCCTGTGCAAAGGAGGACGTATCCATGGACGAGATGTTTGCCATCAAATGCCAAAACTGCGGCGGCCCTATGTACTCACACCAGGCTAAACGCAGCTTTGAGTGCGCCTATTGCGGCACGGTCGTTCCGTGGCAGGCCGATGCGGGGGAGCCCAAGAGCGCCCTGGGCATTCGCCATGCGCCGCTGACGGTTGTCGATGGACTGCTTAAGCTCACCCATGTGTCGCAGCTCGAGCGCCCGGTGGACCCCGACTGGTATTTCTTTAATGCGCACTGGCGCAACCAGTCGGTTCTGGAGCATCTGCTGTGGGAGGACCGCGGCACGGCTCAGGAGTTCCAAGAGGCAACGCACGTGAGCATTCCCTGCCCCTTCTGCGGTGCGTCCTTTGAGGGGTCATCGACCCAGCGCGTGTTTGAGTGCCCGTCCTGCGGCAATAAGATTGGTGTTGCTGACCTGCTCAAACCCGGTACGTTTAGTAAACGCTTGACCTTGGGCGTTGGTGCCGAGTACGTGCCTGAGCAGGGCATTCCCTGCGAGATCTCGCCGCAGCAGGCGCGTGCCAACGCGCTGCAGCTGGTGCGCCAGTATCCCGATGCCTTTGCCGGTCACGACGTGGAAGACGCGATTCAAAATGACATGATGCTCTTCTACTTCCCCATGGCGCTCGCGGACCTGCGCATGATGGCAAGCTTCCCGGGCAAGGGGCTGAGCAAGGAGACCCTGGTGTACTACGAGGTGCTCGACTGGGCGTATCCCAGGGCAAACTATCTGGATGTTCGCCTTATGGGCATTTTGGAGCCGTGGGACTTTGCCAAGGTTGGGCCGTTTGACCCGGCCATGCAGGAGGGCGACTTCCGTGTTGTCTCCGTCGATGCGTCCACCAAGGACCAGGTGGTCATTGATAAGCTGGCGCTCGACATTGCCGGCAACGATGCCGAGGCGGTGCTGGGGCTCAATAAAAAGAGCATCCGCACCTGGGCGCGCAAGGCCCGCAAGCACAAGGACGGCCTGGTTATGGTGCCGATCTACTTTGTCGATCGTCCGGCGACGGACAGCCGCGAAGGCGAGCAGGTACGCATCGCCGTGAACGGCCAGACGGGTCGTGCAGCCGCGGTAGTGTTTAGCGACAAGCGTGAGACGCATGTGGTGGCACCGCTCAATCCGAGCCTGCATCTGTCCGGCGAAAGCACCGTGCATGCCACGCCCATCGAGGTCAAATACGTTAAATCGCCGTTCCTATACCAGATCGTGCGCCGTGGAGGCGGCGAGCAGTCGCGCCAGGTTGCAGCCGCCGTCGAGGGTTCCTACCGAGAGGAGAAGCCCAAACGCAAGGGCTTGCTTGCTGCGATCTTTGGGAAGTAGGGGAGTGGTGCCGGTTGGCGCCTTAACCTGAAAACTAGGGATATGGGGCAGCTCACAGGAGCGCGGGCTGTCGTCTATTGTTTGAGGGTGCCAGATGTAAATAAACGGTGGAACGGCTGTAAAAGAGCCTTCCCACTGGGTAAAATCAGGTTGTGCCGCGGAACCCGCTCCTCAGCTAGTCACACTTCGGAAGCGCGGGCAACGCAGGTATTATCGTCTAAAGGGCCGGCTGCAACCGGCCCTTTTCATGACTCCCTTCGCTATCCGTTACTGCTTATATTCCCGCCAGATCGAGTAGAGGTTCCGGGCAATGCCGGTCACATACATCGAGAGGCGCAGGATTTCAAGAAACAAGTTCATAGGCTTCACCCCAATCGGAGATCGGAGCGTTGCCCGCAGGCGGATTCCGCGGCAGTCAAGATTTTACCTCACAGGCCGCGGTGGGAGACATCCTACCCACCCCATGGTTTGGAACAATGTCGATCTAACGGGCAATCAAACCTTTAGCGCTCTTTGAATTGGGCAAGCATCTGCCCGAAGAAGCTTAGTTCGGATGGCTCATAAATGAGCGAACCGCCGTCCGCGGTCCTGTAGACCCCGCAGGGGAGGTAACGCCCGTCGGGGAGGACATAGAGGTTGGCTTCTTCCTTCAGTCCTGCTGGAAGAAGCGGAATCCCGTTTTCGTCCACATGGAACTCGTCTATATTTGCGATCTCTCTTTCCATGGTGCCTCCTGAACAGTTTCTATCGTAAGTGCGCCCTAAAACAAGCAGTTCTCAATCAGCTCTTTACCGCGCAGGGTGTCGATCCACTCCTGCGGAATTGCGTCGATGCCGTATGCCGTGCCGGCAAGGGCGCCTGCGACAGCCGTCGTGGTATCGGTGAACGCCAGGGGAACGATGCGCATGAGTGAACCGTTGCCGTTGTCGCGCTCGCCGGAGCCTCATTGCTATCCTTGCGCTTCGCCATTAGTCGCTTCGTTGATGGCGCGGTACTCGGCACTCAGCTCGCGCGCCAGTTCTTCCTTGCTTGGAAGATACGGCAGGTATTTGGCGGCAAACACTTGGTCGTTGTCTTCGGGCAGCGTGTACTCGACAATCGAATCGCTTTTGTCCGCGCAGAGCACGATGCCTATGGGCGGATTGTCGCCTTCGTTCATGAGCTCGCGCGTGTAGTAGTTCACATACATTTGCATCTGGCCCAAGTCCTGGTGTGTAAGATCGTCCGTCTTAAGGTCGATAAGCACGAAGCAGCGCATCAGATAGTTGTAAAACACAAGGTCAATATAGAAATGGCGCCCATCAAAGGTGATACGCTTTTGGCGCGTCTCGAAAGCGAAGCCACGGCCAAGCTCCAGCAGGAACTTCTGAAGATGTGTGATGAGCGCCTGCTCTAGATCGCTCTCGCGAAACGCAGTATCGTCCGAGAAACCTAAAAACTCCAGTACATATGGATCGCGGATGATATCCTCGGGGCGACGAGCCGGGGCGCTCTCTTGGATTTCCTGGGTGACGGACTCCTTGTCCTTGCTGGCAAGCAGGCGCTCGCGGAACATGGTGTTGATTTGGCGCTCGAGCTGACGCGTGCTCCAACGAGAATCGGCGCATTCGTTCATGTACCAGGTGCGAGCATCAGGGTCGGGAATGCGCATCAACCTGCGGTAATGAGTCCAACTCAATTCGCTACGCAGTGCGTCGCGAATTGGAAACGCAAGAAAGAACTGACGCATATTGCGTAGGTTTGCGATGCCAAAGCCTCTTCCGAAATCCGCGGTAAGCCTTCTGGAGAGGCCTGCAATCAATGCCTCTCCATATGCTGCGCGCTCCTCTCCGCCCTGCTCATCAACAATGCTCTTGCCGATCTCCCAATATGCCTCAACCATCGCAAAGTTAACGGCGGTATAGGCCTTGTCGCGAGCGGCGTTGAGAATCGAGGAGACCTGCTTGTAAAAAACTTCTGGCACGATTGCCGATTCTCCACGGTTTGCCAGTTCGCCCATCACTGTCGCCCCACTTTCCTTTTGTGGAATGCATCTTTATCGCATTTAGTTTAAAGCCTCGCGCGGACACGAATTGCTGCGTTGTCTGGCACCTTCGCATGGGGGCCTTGCGGTGGTTAAAATGTGGCAAAAGAGACAGTTTTAACGAACCCCATGGGAGTGGCACGCATGGACAACAACACCTTGCTGTTTCAGGACAAGGGTTCGGGTAGGTTTAAAGACGTCAAGATCTACCCTAACCGTATTGAGGTGCTCAAGAAGGGCACGTTTGGTGGCAAGCACACCGAAATTGTCTATCTTAAGGACATTACGGGCGTCAATAGAATCAAGGGCCGCGATGTTTTTCTGCGTAACAGGCTGTTGACCGCTTGCGTCTTTAGCCTGAGCAGTCGTGCGAAGGCCCAGGAGTTCGTGAACGCGCTGAACATGGTGATGTAGCCGACGTCGGCGTTCGGGCCACGGTAAAAATCGGGGGCGCAGAACGGTGTCCTGCGCCCCTCGTCGTGTCGATGTGTCCAAAAGGGTCGGCTTGTCTATTCGCTGTCGTCCCCAACGTTTTCGCGGTCACTGGCAAGCATTGCCGCGCCGGCGACCGTTGTCGCCATGGCGGCAGCGGCGAGCCCGGCGGCAATGCCGGAACCGTCGCCTGTGTCGGCGAGTTTTCCGGTCGAGCCCTTGCTCTTGTTGCCGCCGCCGTTCTTGTCGGCGTCGTCTGCGTTGGAACCCGTGCCGCTGCCGGTGCCGCCTGCACTGCCCGAGGCCGCTACGGTAAAGCTTACAGCTCCATCGCTGGCGAGTGTGTAGTTCTGCGCCGCGTCGCCCAAAAGGCCTTTCGCGCGCACCCAGTACGTCCCTGCGGCAAATGTTTCGCCCTCGGCCATTGCCGTGCCCGGAGCGCCGTTCGCGTCGTGCACAAACTCGAGCTGGGCCGTGCAGGCATCGGTTTCGAGCTTGCCCTCGAGTGATGCCGCAATCTTGGCGCGCACGTCTTCGCCGGCCTTAAGGCCTTCGAGTCCCTCAAAATGGGGCGTCAGCGCGCGTGGATCGATATCGATGGGCACAGGGCCCTGCAGCCCCGTAACGGTCTCGTTGCCCAGGGCGTCGACATCCACATATTCGATGGCAAAAGCGCTTCCCGAAGCCGCTACGTTGAGTACGTTGCTGCTGTCGACGAGGCGGAAATGACCCTCGCCAACGGTCTTGCCGTCCTGGAGCGAGGCGTCGCTCAGCGAGTCGCCATATGTCATGTGCATGCGGGCTGGGAGGTAGCACGAAGCTATCTGCTTGTGCTGCGTATCGTAATTGCGCTGGTAGATGCTTCGGGCCAGTGCCGCATCAACAAAGTCGGACGCAATGATGCCAATGTGCTTACGGCAGTTCTCTTTTGTGCCCTCAACTCCGGTATTGTTTATATACGAGCTCTTGTACAGGTGCTCGTTGACCACTCGTGCCGCGGTAAAAGGATTGCTTCCTTGCTTGTGGTTCGTGCAGCTGGTGTAGTTGATGCACCAGCTGTGCTCCAGGACCTTTACCTTGGCCCCGGCATCGTCCTCGACGTCCACCATGATGCGGGCGAGCTTGGTTGTCTCCTGCAGCGCCATATCGACCCAGCTGATTTTGTCCGTTCCTGTGCATTCGTAATGGTCCTGGGCATATACCTTGGTGCAATAGGGCTTTTCGTCACCCGTTTTCCCCACGGCTTCAAAGCCCCGCTCGTCTCGAACGAGACACATGGAGGCGCTGTCGGTGTGCGCTGCGATTTTGTCGTCCCATTCGGTGAGGTCGAGGCCCCACGTGTGGCCGCTTACGCTGCTGCCGACGAGCCTAAATCGACGCAGCAAGACGATTTTTCCGCGCACCTCGCCCAGCGTGGGGATGCGGCTCGATGTGTAGAACAGATTGGGGTTCTTGTCCATAACATTGGCAAAAGCCGTCGTGAGGCTTTCGTCGGTAGCCTCGTCGTTGCCCCGCGACACGAGCATGATGAGCGCTTCTTTCGGGTTTTCGCTCAAAAACGTATTGAAGTACCCGATGACATCGGAGAGATGCATAAAGTTCCCGTCTTTTTTGAGCAGGTAGCAATCTCCGTGGTCGATGCCGGGGTTCTCACCCTTTCCGAGTCGAATATCAAAGTAGCGAATGCCTTCGAGCAACTGCGTGGGGATGTAATCCTGCTGGCACTTTGCAAGCGAGGTTTGGGGCTCGGTGTCGTTGTCGACGCTGCAGCTGCCCGAATCATGCGTGCCTGGGATGCTCAGTTCGTCGAGGTACTTGTCGTCGTCGACGTGGCTCATCCAACATGGTCCATCGACGTAGCTGCTATACGTGATCCAGTCGATACTGCTAACTGTGGTATTGGTCTCGCCCTTGTCGTAACCGACAAGCTCGAGCTCCCACGGAATGCTCTTCCTCTTATGGCAGATCTTGTTGTTGTCCTGGTCTTTGCCATTCGATTCTATTGCCAGGTAATTAAAATCCTTTTTCTCGTTTGTGCGATCTCGGATGATATAGGTTCCGTTTAACTGACGTTCGAACGCAAAAGCGCGGCTGGGCTTGTTGTCATACTCGCCGCTCCATACGTGGATGACCTTTCCATCTTTGTCCGAGTCGCCATCGACCGACCAAATGCTGTAGCCTGTCTTCTTGTGCTCTTCGAAATTGAGCAAGGTGCGGATAGCATACCAGTTTGTATCGTCATTCTTGGTCGTTACGTTCTCAAGGATGAGCTTGTTGGACGTGCCGTCGTTAAACAGGTGACAGACGTTGCCGATAACGTTGCCGTCTTCGTTGACACTTGCGGTGCGAAAATAGCCCGCGGGGCGAAGGCGAATGACGAACTTGTCGAGGTTGACCGCCGATGTGGGCGTGTCTTCTGCAAATGCCGCTCGCAGGGGAATACCCAGCGTCGCGGTTTCGGGCAGGCTTACAAGCGGCGACAACGCCACAAGTCCTAGGCCCAACGTAAACGCTCGGCGACTGATGGCGTGGTGTTCGGTCATAACTCCTCCATTCGCAGGGTGCGGTTATGCACTCGTTTGGGTCACTATACTGCCCAGATGTTTATAGGTGCCGGTTTAATTGTGTGCGCGGCGCTATAAATCGGCGGGTGGACGTGTTGGGGTGCTTGCCGTTTTCGTACCGTTGCCACATTTGGGGTGGTTCCGGCGTCCGGCATCCTGCGTTCGTCGGCTACCGGCATAAGAAAGGGAGGGTCGGTTTACCGGCCCTCCCTTAGTACGAAGCGCTGGGACACCGCCGCTTGTTGGCACTGCGCTCGTGTTTTTCGTTGCGCTCGCGAGTCGCTTAGCGCTTAATCTCGATATCGTCGAGCTTAACATCCATGGCCTCGGTCTTGGCCTTGGCGATGTCATCGGCAAATTCCAGAGACTTCATCATGGTCTCGACGGCGTCCTTGTGCTCTTCTACGTTGTCGATGCGCACGTACACGCTGCCGCCGCCTGCTTCGGTGAAGTACTCAGTCGTCACGCCGCCCGAGTGTGTATAGGAAGCGTTGCGCCAAGTCTTGCCGTTGTACTTGACGGGGTCATTCTCGGTCCACTCAAAGCTGGCATTCCACTTTGCCTCGTAGTCGAACAGCTCGTCGGCGTTCTTGTCAGGATCGAAGACGGGGATGAAGCGATCGCTGGCGTGCTCGCTCTCGGTGAACTTAAACTGGGC
>UQZH01000020.1 GCA_900545445.1 uncultured Collinsella sp.
ACGCCGGGCCGACTCGCTTCGGATGGGGCTCTACACCAACTTTCTCGACACTACCAGATATATAAAAACCATCGGATTGAGCAAACATTTATCAACGATACAGTTCCCGATTTCGATGGCTTCGCCCTTTCTAAATACTTCATGCCTGAGTTAATATTGCCGGTTTATTCCTCTAGGCAGTGTTTTAATCATTGCGCCTTCTGCACCATTCCCGGTGCTACCGGTGGTTGTTACCGAAAGATGCCTATATCGAGAGTATTTGAAATAATGTGTCGGTTAAATGAAAAATACGGCACGAGAGTTTTCTCTTTTGTGGATGAAACATTCGAAGGCAAAAGAATGGAGCAACTCGCGGATGAAATAAACGCATCGGGAAAAACGTTTTTCTGGCATGGAGAAACGAGGTTCTCTCCAACCCTAAGTACAGACGTTTTCAACAAGATATACCAAAGTGGATGTAGGCAGATTCAGTTTGGCCTCGAGTCATACAACCAAAGAGTTCTTGATCTAATGAAGAAGAACACGAGAGTTGATTGGATTGATCGCAATATCCATGATTGTCTCAATGCGGGTATTCCTGTTCATCTATTCTTTATGATTGGCTTTCCGACCGAAACTAAAGAAGAGGCTCTGAACACCTTAGCTTATACAGAGAATGTTTTGAATTATTCAAAACAGGTATGTGGTGTTCCATATTCCACGAGAGGATTTACGAATTTTGGTCTCGTTATGGGGTCGGATGTTTGGAATCATCCCGATAAGTATGGTGTCTCTGTAATGCCGAAGTCCCAATATGAGGATTTGCGCCTCGAAGTGGATTATGTTTCAGGCACTGGTTTAACTTTAAATGAAGCAAAATCCTTATCTGATGAGCATCATATTGATTTTTATATGCAAGAAGTCATAAACGGTAGCGACACAATTGACTTGCCCCAGCGGCTTCATATTTCAGAGGTGACCTGGATCCTAGATTCTATTCACGCTGTCAGGTATAAGGGACATTTGACCAAAGTAAAGCGACGGCTGACTAGTCTAAATCCAGCTGATCGAATCTGGCTGGATTCCAAGACTTCTGTCGTGCTCGTTGAGCCATTTGCCTACTTCTATAATTCTGAATACCATCATGTCTATGCTGTTTCCCAGTTGGTATACCTTAAGTTGGCCCGTTTATTGGAGGCCGATTGTAGCATTTCTCTTATCCTTGATCAGGGCGATCTCGAGCTGACAAGGGCGATAGAAGAACTGTTGCATTATGGATTGCTGAATACAAATATCGATGCCGATTATGTAATGCACGATAATGGTTTTCAATTGGTTAAAAGTTCGTTTGTGAAAGAAGTCGGACGCTCAAAAGAGGGGTTAAGAGTACTGCTGAGTTGTGCCACCCATAGAATGTGTGCGGTTAATGATTTTTCGTTCGCTTTGCTTTCGTTGTTTGAAAAGCCGATTACTAAGAACGAGGTGCGCGACATTTTGAAAAAAGAGGGACTATCGGCAAGCGAGGAGCAATTAAACAAGTTGGTTGATAATTGCATGAAAGCAGATATACTACAATTGATTAGATAGAGGAGGTTTCTGCATGGACGTTATTAACAAAGATCTCTTGGAGCAGCTGAAAGAGTTTCAGGAAGAGGGCGTCGTGGTAGAAGTGTTCGACTTTGAGGACTACATGGATAAATTCTGCCATTAGTTTCGGAATTTACTCGCCTCGCTTAAAGGAGAAGTCGATTATCGATTTCTCCTTTTTTAATTAAAGATATTTTTGAACTACATGCTCTTAGCACAGGTTGGCCTCTCAGTAAACTGGGAGGTTGCTTTGGCTAGTTAGAGATATGTGAACGTCCGTTAGACTGAATCTCAGGGTAGAAGGGGCCTCCAGTGTCCAGATCAACAAGGCAATGCTGCGTTTCGGCTAATAAGAACGATGGCTTTTTGCGTGTGGCGGCGGCGTCGCCGCAGATTCGCGTGGCCGATGTCGAGGGCAATGCCGAGGTTGCGTTAGCGGCTGTTTGCGCGGCTGTCGAGCGCGGCGTCCGTGCTCTGGTGCTGCCCGAGCTCAACTTGTGCGGCTATACCGCGGCCGATCTGTTCCATAACCGCACGCTGCTGCATGCCTGCGAGGCTGCTCTGGTGCATATCCTCGATGAGACTCGTGAGCTGCCGATTGTCTTTACCGTTGGCTTGCCCGTTGCGGTGGCAGAAAACATCTACAACTGCGCCGCCGTGTGCTGCGCGGGCGAGCTTTTGGGCCTTACGGCCAAGAAGTATCTGCCCAACTATGGCGAGTTCTACGAGCGCCGCTGGTTTGCTCCGGCGCCCGCAGATCCTGTGTGGGTCGAGTTTGCCGGTCAGGGTCCGGTTCCGCTGGGTTCGGGGCTTGTCTACCGCTGCTGTGATGAGGGTGCTGAGGACCTGGTGCTGGGCGTCGAGGTCTGTGAGGACCTGTGGGTACCTGCGCCGCCCTCGACCGAGATGGCGCTTGCCGGTGCGACGGTGATTCTCAACCCGTCGGCCTCGGACGAGATTATTGGTAAGGCAGATTACCGCCGCAGCCTTATCTCTAACCAAAGCGCGCGCCTGTACTGCGCCTATGCCTATGCGGACGCGAGTGAGGGCGAGTCCACGACCGACATGGTCTTTGCGGGCGAGAACCTCGTCTACGAAAACGGCTCCAAGCTCGCCGCGACGAAGCTCCTCACTTGCGATATGGCCGTCGCCGACGTTGACCTTGACCGCCTGGTTGCCGAGCGCCGTCGCTCGACGACGTGGGCGCGCACGGACGATGCGCCGGGGGCCACGACCGTTGAGTTTTCGTTTGAGGGCGTGCTGGCCAAAGAGCCTGTCCTGCGCGATGCCTGCGATATCGACCGTGTCTTCCCTCGTGCGCCCTTTGTGCCGGCCGACCACGGTGATCTGGCCGAGCGCTGCGAGACTATTCTCAATCTGCAGACTGCTGGCCTCAAGACCCGCCTTGCCCACACAGGTACCAAGGCTGCGGTTATCGGCCTTTCGGGTGGCTTGGACTCCACGCTGGCACTGCTTGTGACCGTGCGTGCCTTCGATGCGCTGGGGCTGCCGCGCACGGGTATCACGGCGGTCTCCATGCCAGGTTTTGGCACGACGCATCGCACCAAGTCCAATGCCGAGTCGCTCGCCCGCGACCTGGGTGTGAGCTTCCGCGAGGTTTCGATCCACGCGGCTGTGGAGCAGCACTTCAAGGACATTGAGCACGATTCGGCCGTGCAGGACGTGACCTACGAGAACAGCCAGGCCCGCGAGCGTACGCAGATTCTGATGGACCTGGCCAACCAGGCTGGCGGCTTTGTCATCGGTACCGGCGACCTGTCGGAGCTGGCGCTCGGCTGGGCTACCTATAACGGCGACCACATGAGCATGTACGCCGTCAACGCGAGCGTGCCCAAGACGCTTGTGCGCCATCTGGTGCGCTATGCGGCTGATGTCTTTGGCGGGCGTATTGCCGAGGTCTTGCTCGATATCCTCGATACGCCGGTGTCCCCCGAGCTTCTGCCGCCCACGGGCGATGGCGAGATTGCACAGAAGACCGAGGATTTGGTGGGGCCGTACGAGCTGCACGATTACTTCCTCTACTACCTGCTGCGTTTTGGCTTTGAGCCGGGCAAGATCTACCGCATGGCGCTCAAGAGCTTCGAGGGCGTCTACGACGCCAAGACCGTCCACACGTGGTTGCGTACGTTCTATCGTCGCTTCTTTGCCCAGCAGTTTAAGCGCAGCTGCCTGCCCGATGGTCCCAAGGTGGGCTCGGTGACGCTCAGCCCGCGCGGCGATTGGCGTATGCCGAGTGACGCTAGCTCGCGTCTGTGGCTTGCGCAGATCGACGCGCTCAATCCAATTGACTGAGGTTGGCCAAATTGAACCAATGCGGGGGTTGCAAGCGTTACACTTTTGCAATCTGATGGCCCGTATCGCGCGGCGCTCTTGTCGGAGCGCCGCGTTTTTTATATCGAAAGGTGGCACCATGCAGGCATCGCAGCGTCTCGACCGCTTTGGCGCGGAGGTCTTCGCCTCGCTCAACAACAAACTGCTCGCGCTGAAGGCTCAGGGCAAGACCATTTACAACATGAGCGTGGGCACGCCCGACTTTAAGCCGTACAATCACGTGGTCGAGGCACTCACGCAAGCAGCCCAAGATCCCGAGATGTGGAAGTATGCCCTGCGCGACCTGCCCGAGCTCAAGCAGGCTGTGTGCGATTACTATGAGCGCCGCTTTGGCGTTTCGGGCATTACGCCGTCCATGGTGCAGTCGTGCAACGGCACGCAGGAAGGCGTGGGTCATTTGGGTCTGGCCCTGCTCGACCCGGGTGACACCATCCTGGTGCCCGATCCGTGCTACCCGGTCTTTGAGGCGGGTGCCAAGATCGCCGATGCCAAGCTCGAGTACTATCCGCTGATTGCCGAGCACAATTACCTGCCCTATGTGGCGGGTATCGATCCCGAGGTTGCCGATCGTGCCAAGTATATGATCGTGTCGCTGCCCGCCAACCCGGTGGGCTCGGTGGGCACGCCCGAGGTCTACGAGGAGATCATCGCTTTCGCCCGCGAGCACGACCTGCTCATCGTCCATGACAACGCGTACTCCGACATCGTGTTCGACGGCGAGCCGGGTGGCAGCTTCTTGCAGTATCCCGGTGCGCTCGAGGTGGGTGTGGAGTTCTTCTCGCTTTCCAAGTCGTTTAACGTCACCGGTGCCCGCATTGGCTTTTTGGTCGGTCGCGAGGACGTGGTCTCGGCCTTTGCCAAGCTGCGCAGCCAGATTGACTTCGGTATGTTCCTCCCGATCCAGAAGGCTGCTATCGCGTGCCTTAATGGCCCGCGCGATGAGGTCGAGGCACAGCGTCTGAAGTACCAGGAGCGCCGCGATGTCCTGTGCGACGGTCTTGAGGGCCTGGGCTGGGAGCGTCCCAACGCGCATGGCTCTATGTTTGTGTGGGCCAAGCTCCCCGGTGGCCGCACCGATTCGATGGCGTTTTGCGAGGAGCTCATGGAGAAGGCCGGCGTTGTGGTGACGCCGGGCGCGAGCTTTGGTCCTTCGGGCGAGGGGCACGTGCGCATGGCGCTGGTCTTGCCGCCCGACCAGATCGCTTTGGCTGTCGAGGCCATTCGCGAGGCGGGCCTGTATTAGAAAGCTATTTTGGCTCGTCAATATATCGAAACCGATTTCGTGCAGTTATTTTACGAATTCTGCAAACAATTTCGGTAAACGGTCGATTTTTGGCTGCGAATAGGAGCATAATCAAAGTCCCGATTGGATGTATTGGGATTACGACAAGCCGCTCGGGTCGTTCCTGGGCGGCTTGTTTGTGGAGTGAGATGGGAGTTTCTAATGGTTAACGAGAAGAAGGTCGCTATTGTCGGCTGCGGTTTCGTCGGTTCGTCTTCGGCGTTCGCGCTGATGCAGAGCGGTCTGTTCTCCGAGATGGTCCTCATCGACGTGGACAAGAACCGCGCCGAGGGTGAGGCCCTGGATATCGCGCACGGCATGACGTTTGCCGAGCCGATGAAGATCTACGCCGGCGATTATTCCGATGTCGCCGACGCCGCCATGATCGTCGTCACCGCTGGCGCTGCCCAGAAGCCCGGTGAGACCCGCCTGGACCTGGTCAACAAGAACGTTAACATCTTTAAGTCCATTATCCCCGAGATTAAGAAGTCCGGCTTCGACGGCATTCTGCTAATCGTCTCCAACCCGGTTGATGTTCTGACCTATGCTGCCATCAAGATGTCCGGCCTGCCCGAGGGCCATGTCATCGGCTCCGGCACCGTGCTCGACACTGGCCGTCTGCAGCAGATGCTTGGTGCCCACGTCGAGGTTGACCCGCGCGATGTCCAGGCCTATGTCATGGGCGAGCACGGCGACTCCGAGTTTGTCGCTTGGTCCAGCGCTCAGGTTGCTGGCGTTCCGCTGAACACCTTCTGCGAGCTTCACGGTCATCTGGAGCACGAGGCTGCCGAGAAGCGTATCGCCGAGGACGTCAAGAACTCCGCCTACACCATCATCGAGAAGAAGCACGCCACCTACTACGGCGTCGCCATGGCCGTCAAGCGCATCTGCACCGCTGTCATGCGCGATGAGCAGACCGTTCTGCCCGTTTCCTCGCTCATGGTGGGCGAGTATGGCCTGTCCGATCTGGCTATCTCCATGCCGACGGTCGTTGGCCGCGACGGCGTCGTCTGCCGCGTCCCCGTGCCGCTGAACGATGACGAGCAGCATGAGCTCACCGCCTCCGCCAAGGCCCTCAAGGACATCATCGACAGCGTCGACTTCTCCTGCTAAATCAAGCTCGCAAGAGCGAAAAGCTACAATGAAGGCGTCCGGGTCCACACGGCCCGGGCGCCTTTTTGGTGCAAAGTAACCTGACCCCAATGCACCATAGTTGATGGGAGGGCCATGTCGGATTCGCCTAATTTTTTGACCTATGCCCAGACAGCGTTTGATCCGTTTGAGGAACGGCCGTTCTGCGCGGTGGATAGCCTGGTCTTTGCGTGGTTGTCCTATTTGCGTTTGCCGGGTGATATGGCGGAGCTGACGAACTGGCAGGGCCTAGACGTACGCGAGCTGCTGCGCGCCGAGTGCTACCAAGACATGATTGGCGACCTGTGGGATCCGGAGGGGAGTCGTGCCCTGTTGGAGGCTGTGGCAGCAAGCCCTCGCTACCGTGGCGTTCGTGTTTGCGGCTATCGTAGCGTGAGTGATGCCGAGACAACGGAGCAGTTTGCGGCCATGACGTTCCGATTTCCGGCGGGGTTTAGCTATCTTGCCTTCCGGGGGACCGACAGCACGATTGTGGGCTGGAAAGAGGACTTTAACATGGCGTTCCGGTGTCCTGTGCCGGCCCAGGAATCCGCGGCGCGTTATGTAGACGAGGCGGCGGATGCGATTGACGGGCCGCTTTTGTGCGGAGGTCATTCCAAGGGTGGAAACCTTGCGGTGTACGGTGCGGCGATGTGCCCCGATGTCGCCCGTGAGCGAATCGAACGGGCGTATTCCCATGATGGTCCGGGCTTCGTCGAGGAGTTTCTGAGCGGCAACGCCTTCGCCGATCTATCCGGTCGAATCGACAAGACGCTACCTCGGTCGTCGATCTTTGGCATGATGTTCGAGACACAGGAGGACTATGCCATCGTTGAGAGCACCGAGTTCAGCCTGCTTCAGCATAATCCCTTTAGCTGGGTGGTTGATGGTCGCGACTTCGTGTACTGTGAGCGCCTGTCCGCCGGTGCTCGATACGTTGATGGCTCCATTCGCGAGATGCTGCTTGCGGTGTCGCCTAACGAGCGCGAGCGTTTTGTAGATGCGTTGTTCTCCGTGCTTGAGGCTACGGGTGCTGAGCGGTTTGCGGATATCGCTGGGAATCTGCGCGAGAGCCTGCCTGTGATGCTCCAGGCTGCGCAAGGCTTTGACAAGGATACGCGACGCTTTGTCTCGCAGACTATCGTTGCGATTCTTAAGTGTGCGCTTCTGCCCAAACGTCCCCAGATCGACATGCCCGCTGCCGGCAAGAGCTTGGCAGAACAGCTCGAGGCTTGGCAGTCCGAGCTCCTGCGCTAACCATTGGTGCAAAGCAACCTGTCCCCGATGCACCAATCTTCGATGCGCCTGGGGCGGGATCGACCGCTATACTGGTTCGTGCCGAAATCGATCTAGAACGGAATGCCGTATATGAAAATCAATCACGCGATTCTGCATATCCTGGACTTTGACTCTGCCGTCAACGTTATGAGCCAGCGCGAGCTCGATATCGAGAGCCGCACCGTGCGTAATTTCGTAACCACGCACCTGCGGCGCGCTCGTACCTCGGCTGATAACAAGCGTGCCACGTTTGCCGAGAACTCCGCATTCGGCGGCGAGCTCAAGGGCTATTTCTTTGGTGAGCGTGAGTTCGTGGATCTGTCTCAGCAGATTGCGGAGTTCATCTCTTCCGAACTTACCAAGGCCGAGAAAGCCGAGTCCACTGACGTGCTTGTGGCGGACTTTGATGACGATGAGGATGCCCGCTGGTTTGCCGTGATGCTGCTGGGCTCCAAGCAGGCTTTTATGCACGAGGTGGGTCGCGAAGAGGGCGAGGTGCGCAACGACATTGCGCGCCACTACGCCATTCTGCCGAATCCCTCGCAAAAGGTGCCGAGCTATGCAATCGTGCGTGCAAGCACCATGGAGATCGGCTATGTGGATAAGAAGCGCAAGATTGCCGGCGAGGATCGCATGCTCATTCCCGATGGCCTGCTGCAGTGCGACACGGGGGTATCGGGCAAGGAGGTCATCGACACCGTGACGCGTGTGGTCGAGGAAGTCGCCGAGGAGCACGGTGCCAACACGGCTGTAGCACTCGCCAAGGTTAAGGCTGCTGTTGCCGAGAAAGTTGAGGATGACGAGGAACTGCCCCCTTGGGATATCGTCGATGAGGTCTTTGAGGACGAGCCGGTTATCAAGGAGAGCGTGCGCGCGGCACTGACTGAGGAGAAGGTGCCTGAGCGTGTGCCCGTGGAGCGCAAGCAGGTCGAACGCGCGGCCGTACGCAATCACAAGATTCGTACCGACACAGGTATCGAGATCAGCTTCCCCGCCGAGATGGGCTCGAACTCCGAGTACATTGAGTTCGTCAACGAGCCCAACGGCCTCATCTCCATCGAGCTCAAAAACATCGGTAGTATCGAGAATCGATAGGGCTTTTTCTTTCGAATAAAAGTCTGGATTATATTTTGAAGTATACTTTGAAATATAATCCAGATTATTTTTTGGAGGTCAAAATGTCCCCGCTTGTTCTGGAAAAACCGGTGTTTACAAAAGACCAGGTTGTTTCGGCTACCGAAGCAAGCAAGTCTTTATCTGCCATTCGTAAACGCGCAAAACGCGCACCACAGTTCATTGCCGATCATAACGATATCGATACCGTGATTATCGACTATGCCGCCTATGAGGAAATGTACGGCGCACTGCAGTATCTGCACGAACTTGAGATAAATCGCATCGCTGCGGGTCGAGTCAAGCATGGCCCGCATGAATTTGTTCCGTTTGAGGACGCCCTAACTACCGAGGAGCTCGCGGAGTTTGAGTCGACGGATCCGGACGCGATCCCCGATGAGGATCTTTTCGAATGAGTGGGCATTTTGTCGTCGGCTTTTTGAATCGAGACGTTGAGAAGGAATATCAAAAACTTGATGGATCTCAGCGAAGACTCGTCCGTATTGCAGTCGCGAAATTAAAGACGCGCGCTGATGAAATCGGAACGCCGCTCCATGGCGAGCTTGCCGGCTGCAAAAAGATCAAATGGCGGAATGCAGGACTTCGAATGGTTTTTCGAATCCGGGAGGACGGAACGGTTGAGATTGCCGAGATCGTGGCAATAGGGCGGCGCGACCGTTCCGAGGTCTATAAGACGGCTGCAGGGCGCCTGTCAAAGCGACCCGCCATGGTTGAATACGACGGAACCCTGAGATGATGAAGGCCGAAGCTCCGATGGTGCTTCGGCCTTTTTTGTTTTCGGCTTGGTTGCCGACATTGCGCCGTAGGTTGAGCAGACGTCAGCGAAAACGCCCCTAGGCGAGCAAGGTGACGCGAAAGAGGAAGGCATTGACCTTCTGGTCATGCCCGACGATTGAACGTCAGATTGCCGCCTAGGGGCGTTTGCAGCGTCGGGTCGTTACGGCGTTTGGTAAAACGCCGTAACTATTAAAGCTGGCGCAGACCCTCTTCCAGGCCGGTCTTGCTGTCGGTCTTCTCGTCGCGCATCTTGATGACGCGGGCGGGGACACCGGCCACGACGGCGCCGGCGGGGACGTCGTCGACGCATACGGCGCCGGCGGCAACGACAGCACCCTTGCCCACGCGCACGCCCTCCAGGACCACGGCATTGGCGCCGATCATAACGTCGTCCTCGATGATGACGGGCGTGGCACTGGCGGGCTCCACGACGCCTGCCAGCACGGTGCCGGCGCCGATGTGGCAGTTCTTGCCCACGGTGGCGCGGCCGCCCAGCACAGCGCCCATGTCGATCATGGAGCCTTCGCCAATGACGGAGCCGATGTTGATGATGGCGCCCATCATGATGACGGCGCGATCGCCAATCTCGACACGGTCGCGGATGATCGCGCCCGGCTCGATGCGGGCGTTGATACCCTTGAGGTCGAGCATGGGCACGGCGGAGTTGCGGCAGTCGTTCTCTACGTCGTAGTAGTCGATGGAGTCGGCGTTGGCGTCGAGGATTGCCTTGAGCTCATCCCAGTCACCAAAGACGGTCTTGCCACGACGACCGCCGTAGACGTGCGCATTGCCCCACTGGACCTTCATGCCCGGCTTTTCGCGCACGTACAGTTTGACGGGCGTTTTCTTGGGCGCGGTTGCGATGTAGTTGATAATCTCCTGTGCATCCATCTCGGCTGCATTACTCATTTGCTGTCTCTCCTTTGAGTGGATCCGGTTGATACCTGGTTAGGCAAACATGACCTGGTCGAACGTATAGAAGCCAGGCTCGCGGGTGACGAGCTTCTGCGCGGCTGCCAGGGCGCCGTTGACGAAGATCTGACGGCTCGTGGCGCGGTGCGCGAGCGTGACCTCCTCGTCCTGGCCGAAAAAGCTTACCTCGTGCACGCCGGCGACGGTGCCGCCGCGCAGCGAGTGCATGCCGATCTCCTTGGGGTCGCGCGCGCCGCACATGCCCTCGCGGCCATAGACGGGGTGGTAGCCTGCCTCGGGCTCGGCTTCGACGACGGCGTCGAGCAACAACTTGGCAGTGCCGCTGGGGGCGTCGACCTTTTGATTATGGTGCGTCTCGACGATTTCGCAGTCAAAGCCGGGCAGCTCGCGCGTGGCCTGGGCAACCAGATGGCGCAGGGCGGCGATACCGATAGAGTAGTTGCCCGAGTGCATAACACGGGCGTTCTGACCCAGCTCGCGCAGGCGATCCACCTGCTCGGGCGTATAGCCCGTGGTGCCGGAAACGAGTGCGGCACCCGTGCGCTCGACATAGGCGACAACGGCATCGAAGGTCACGACGTTCGAGAAGTCGATGATTACATCGGCGGCCGGTGCGCTCTCGAGCTCGGACAAGTCGAAGCCGATCTGGGCGACGATGTCAAAAACGGGCTCTCCAGCGGTGTTGACAATGCCCTCGGCGGTGGTGCGGATGAGCGAGCCCATGCGGCCCGTTCCCATAATGACGGTCTTAATCAAGCAGACCAGCTCCTTTCAGAGCATCGGTAAGTGCGGAGCGCGTGTCGTCTGCCATGGGGCACAGCGGCATGCGGTAGTTTGCCTCGATCATACCCATCTGGGCGAGTGCTTCCTTGACGGGGATGGGGTTGACCTCGCTAAAGAGGGCATTGATGAGCGGCTGGCCGGCAATCTGGATATCGCGGGCGCGCTCCACGTCGCCGTCCAGATAGGCGCGGCACATGTCGTGCACGAGCTGCGGCTGAACGTCGGCCCACACGCTGATGGTGCCCGAAGCGCCCAGGCTCATGAGCGGCACGGTGAGGGCGTCCTCGCCCGAGTACATGCGGAAGTCGTCGGACAGCAGGTGGGCGATCTTGGCCGCGTAGGCGACGTTGCCCGAGGCTTCCTTAATACCCATGATGTTGGGATGTGCGGCCAGGCGCTCTACGTTGCGCTCGCTGATGCCGCAGCCGCAACGGCCGGGGATGTTGTACAGGATGCAGGGGATGTCCACGGCATCGGCGACGGTCTTAAAGTGCTGGTAGATGCCCTCTTCGTTGGACTTGTTGTAGTAGGGGGTAATGAGCAGCAGGCCGTCGGCGCCCAGGCCCTGGTAGGTGAGCGACTTGGTGAGCATGGTCTGCGTGGAGTTGGAGCCCGAGCCGGCGATGACGGGGATGCGTCCTGCAACTTGCTTGACCACGGCGGCGACGACGGAGTTGTCCTCGTCATCGGTCATCGTGGCGCTCTCGCCGGTGGTGCCCAGGGTGAGGATGGCGTCGGTGCCGTTTTGCAGGTGGAAATCGATAAGGCGCTCGAGTGCGTCAAAGTCGACGCTGCCGTCCTTTTTAAACGGCGTAACAAGGGCGACGATTGAGCCCTCGAGATTGCGGATGTCCATGTTCTTCTCCTTCGCGTCCGCGATCTGGATGCGTTTGTTCCATTGGGCGGCGACTGTCAGGCGCTCGTCTTGGGCGCGACGGCGGGCACTTTCGGCGCGCGACTTGGCCAGCAGCTCTCGGCCGCTCGGCAGCACGTCGAGCGTGGCAAAATAATCGCCCGGGCGCTCGGCGCGGCGGATGAGGTCGGCTGAGCCATCGGGACGCAGCAGGACCTCGGCGGAGCGCAGCCGTCCGTTGTAGTTGTAGCCCATGGAGTAGCCATGCGCGCCGGTATCGTGGATCACGAGCACATCGCCCATGTCGATCTGCGGTAGCTCGCGGTCGATGGCGAACTTGTCGTTGTTCTCGCATAGGTTGCCCGTGATGTCGTAGGTGTCCGTGACGGGCGCTGTGGTCTTGTCGTCGCCACCCGGCTGACCCATTACCGTAATGTGGTGGTAGGCGCCGTACATGGCAGGACGGATCAGATCGACGGCGCTTGCGTCGACACCGATATAGTCCTTGTAGATCTGCTTTTCGTGGATAGCCTTGGTGACCAGGCAGCCGTAGGGCCCCATCATAAAGCGGCCCATCTCGGTGCAGATGGCCACATCGCCCATACCGGCGGGAACCAGGATTTCGTCGTAGGCCGCGTGCACCCCTTCGCCGATGGCGTGAATGTCGTTGGCCTGCTGCTCGGGCAGATAGGGGATGCCGACGCCGCCGGACAGATTGATGAAGGCGACATGTGCACCGGTCTCGCGTTCCAGGCGCACGGCAAGCTCAAAGAGGATGCGCGCGAGCTTGGGGTAGTAGTCGTTGGTGACGGTGTTGCTGGCAAGGAATGCGTGGATGCCAAAGTCCTCGGCGCCTTTGGCTTTGAGCATGTGGAAGGCCTCGAAGAGCTGCTCGGTGGTCATGCCGTATTTGGAGTCGCCGGGGTTATCCATGATGCCGTTGGAGAGCTGGAACAGGCCGCCCGGATTAAAGCGGCAGCTGACCGTCTTGGGGATGGGGCCCGCGACGCGCTCAAAGAACTCGATGTGGCTGATGTCGTCAAAGTTGACGATGGCGCCCAATTTGTCGGCGAGCTCAAAGTCCGCTGCCGGCGTGTCGTTGGACGAGAACATGATGTCGTGTCCCGTGATGCCCAGCGAGCGGGCGATCATGAGCTCGGTATAGCTCGAGCAATCGCAGCCGCAACCGTATTCGTTGAGAATGGAGATGAGCGCCGGGTTGGGATTTGCCTTGACGGCAAAGTATTCCTTAAAGCCTGGGTTCCATGCAAAGGCATCGCGCACCTCTTGCATGTTGCGGCGGATGCCCGCCTCGTCATATAGATGAAACGGCGTGGGGAACTGCTCGACGATATGCTCGAGCGTCTCCTTGTCCACAAACGGCTGCTTGGCCGCATATGCCTCGTTGGGGGTCAATGCCATGTCCCGTAAACCTCGCTATCCAGACGGCGCCATCTGCGCATCGAATCCGCATAGCGTGGACCCAATGTCCGGATAGCGCTCCTGCATTGCTGCAGACAGTCCTGCGGGTGTTTCCCGCAGGCCCACCAGGTTGTTCGTGCCCGAAAAGCCCAGTTCGGCGGGTTTCGCCTCCCCACGGGGTCAAAGCCTGCCGGCTCGCCCGCGGTTCTTCGTGCCCGCGCCTCTATCAAGTGGTAACGACCCTACCACGTTGCACTTTACCAAACAAGAGTATTCGTATATAACGTTTAAAAAATGCAGGGATATGCTGGAAATAAGGGTGCGGCAATCTTGCGGCACAATAAGATGGCAACTGGCGCGCACCTATGAAAGGAACCTTTATGACCGAGCTCCAAGAACTCCGTCGCTATCGGCGCGACTTGCACAGGATCCCGGAGCTCGACTTCGATCTTCCACAGACTATCGCTTATATTGAGGGCGTGTTGAGGCCGCTCGCCTGCGAGGTGACCCATCCGTGTCCCAGCTGTGTCTGCGCTTTCTTCGATGCCGGTACGGACGCCGCGCATGCTACGGCGATTCGCGCCGACATGGATGCCCTGCCCATCGCGGAGGCAACGGGCGCGGCCTTTGCCTCGACGCATCCCGGCAAGATGCATGCGTGCGGTCACGACGGTCACATGGCCATGGCGCTCGCGGCGGCGACTTTTGTCGACCGAGCGGTTCGTGAGCAGCCGGGTGCCATCAAGCGCAACGTGCTCTTTGTGTTTCAGCCGGCCGAGGAAACGACCGGTGGCGCCAAGACGGTGTGTGAGAGCGGCGTATTCGAGCGCTATGGGGCAGATCGCATCTTCGGGTTCCACGTATGGCCCGACCTGCCTGCAAACACGTTGGCGAGCTGCTCCGGTCCATTGCTGGCGCGCTCGAGTGAGACGCACGTACGCATTCACGGGACAAGTATCCATATCGCCAAGACTTACGGCGTTCCCGTAAACGAATCACACGATGCGGCGCTGGCGGCTGCCAAGTTCTTGGTCGCCGAGCGCGAATTGATGGACGAGCTGGGCACCGACGAGCCCTGTATCGGCAAGTTTGGTCTGCTGCAGGCCGGTACCGTTTGCAATGCGGTGGCGGGGGAGGCCCATGTGGCCGGCAGCCTGCGTGTGTTTACAGACGACATGTTCGACCGTGCACGCGAGGGCGTGCACCGCGTGCTTGATGAGGCATGCGCTGCAACGGGCTGCACGTACGATCTCGACTTTGCCGAGGGCTATCCGCCGGTTGACAACGACCCCGAGCTATTTGCCAATGTCGCGCCTGCTTTGCCCGAGCTGCAGCTCGTGGATGAGCCTTTGCTGATTGCCGAGGACTTCGCTTTCTATCAGCGCCATCTGCCGGGTGTGTTCTTCTTGCTGGGCACGGGTGTGCCAGAGGGGCAAGAAAACCCGATTGACGCTGATGGCTGCCCAGCCTATGCGATGAGTGCCCTTCACACCGATACCGTGCTCTTTGACGAGGAAGTCCTGCTCAAAGGACTCGATGTCTACAAACGATTGCTTGGCTTGGAGTGACGATGGAACGACGCCGATGGTCTGCCGTGTATAGTCCTGGTGGGTGCGGGTGCGGCTTGCTGCTGCTCCCGGTTATTGCTGTGAGCATTGGCGTGATGTTTGCGCTTGCTGGACTGGCAGCAGCGGCACTTGCGCTGTTGATTGTGGCCATTGGCGTGACGATTTGGCTATGCCGTTCTCGCGAGCAACGCCGTGCCGACGGCAAGACCAATGTCGGCTGGGTCGTCTTCCTGATTATTGCGTACCCGCTGAGCATCAGTTACTTGGCGTTCTTTATCCTGCTGTTCATCAGCACCTTTACTGGGGAATCCGTCACGGTGGGGTAGGCTTCGACAAGCTTCTTGAGGATGAAACGAAAAAGGGGTCGGATGGGCGCTTTGCCCATCCGACCCCTTTCGCACGGTAGTTAATTCGGTCTCCTACTTGGCTGCCTCGCGGCGAGCGACCTCGTCGATCAAGATGGCATCGCCGTGCTTGGCGGCGGCAATGCTCGCGGCCATAATCATGCCCATTGCCGTGATGTAGGCGAAGAGCATCGACGGCGCCACGTCCATAACGATGCCGGAGAGAATCGGCGTCGCCACCTGAGCCGCCATGCTCACGGTGTAGTAGTAACCGGAGTAGCGGCCCACGCTTTGGGAGCTGCAACACTCCAGAATCATCGTGTACACGCACAGGTCCACGCCGCCCAGCGCAACGCCCATCAACAAAAAGACGCCGTACAGCACGGGCGAGAAACCGGGTGCCAGCCAAAGAAGCGCGGGGCATAAAACCATGATGACGGCGGTGCCCAGGGCGACCTTTTTACGGCCGATTTTGAGCGAAAGATTTGCCAGGGGTACGTAGCTTAGCAGCGCGCCTGCAATCGTCACGATATTGATGATGGCATAGGAACCGCCCTCCATGCCGTAGAACATATCGGCATAACGGCTGATATTGGTGGTCATGGCGTTATAGCTCATGTAATAGAAAAACGTTGCGGCGAGCAGCATGATGATGGAGCGGCGTACGCCGGCGTCTGCAATGCGATTTTTACCGCCGGCCTCGGGGGAGTCATCTTTGTCAATCTGATCCTCGTCGATGCCCATGGACAGCGATTTCTCGCGCATCTTTTCGACGAGGGCGGGCTCACGGACAAAGACGCCGTAGACAACGGCCGACACGAGGATAAAGACGGCCTGCAAGATAAAGAGCGGGAGATAATCGGGTTTGTCGGCCTTGGGAACCATGACCGAGATGGCGACGAGCATAAGGCCCGTTCCCGCATAGCCGACGATCTTTTCGATTGAGTCCGCCTTGGTTCGAAGTGGGCGAGGCGTAATATCGGCCACAATGGCAACCGTCATGGTGCGGTAGGCGCATATTGCAAAAAGCGTGAGGATAATCGCGCCAATGAGCAGAGGTAGGCTGCCCATGTTGTTGGCGATCGCGATGAGCGGGACGGAGAGCATTGCCACCGCGGAGCCGCCCAAGATAAAGGGCGTTCGACGCCCGAGTTTGCTTGCGCAGCGGTCCGAGAGGATGCCAAAGAGCGGAAGCAGGAACAGGCCAAAGACATTATCGATGGCCATGATCGCGCCGGTGAGCGAGTTGGATAGGCCAAAGGTCCCTGTGAGCATCTTGGGAACGATGCCGTCGTAGACCTGCCAAAAGCTGATCATGCCCATAAAGGGTAGGGAGGCGAGGGCGACGGCCTTGGTGTCGAGCCGGGCCGCCCGCTTAAGATTTGGTTGGGTCATGCTGGTTCTCCTGGTCGGTAAAAGCGGGGAGGGGTGCTATCGGCCCCCGTTCTACAGTTGTTCAAGGTTGGAAAGAAACGCCACATAGAATTCGATGCCGCGCTTGTAGACGTCGACGCCGATGCGTTCGTTGGCGGCATGGATGAGCTTGCGCGCCTCGCCCGAGTAGATAAAGCCGCAGAAGCGGTAGACGCGATCGCAGATCTCGTTGAACTCGCGTGAGTCGGTGCAGGAGTTCTGCACGTAGGGGGCAAAGCCGGCCTCGGGATAGACACCCGACACGCAGCGATGGATGTAGTTGAAGGCGGCATCGTCTTCGTAAGGCGAGATGGGCGCGGGCTCGGTGTAGGGAATCGCCTCGTTGATTTCGACGGTGACATGGTCGGGGCTTACGCCCGAGGCGCGGCACTGCTGGGCGGCGAGCTTGCGGGCGCGCTCAACGGCATCGGCGATGGTCTCGAACGGAGCGATGCGCACGTTGAAGTTGGCGCGAGCAACTGGTGGCAGCACATTGTGCGCATTGGAGCCTTCGAGCTGCGTGAGCGCATAGGTTGTGCGCAGCATGGCCGAGGTCTCGGGGCTGGCGGCCATGATCTTGGTAACCGCGGGGCGCGTGAGCCACAGGTTGCCAAAGATTGCCTGATACGTCGCGCTGCTACGGGCACCCAACTCGGTCAGTGTGGCCTCGACGGCGGGCGTAAGCTGCGGCTTGCCGGGGTTGGCCGAGATAGTCTCGCATACACGGCAGAGAAGACAGCAGGCATCGTTTGCCGCAGGCGTAGAGGCATGGCCGCCGTCGGCGCGCGCCGTGACGGTAAGGTCGACGTGGCCCTTCTCGGACACGCCTACCATGGCAACGGGTTCGGTGACGCCGAGCGGGGCGTCGGTTGCCACTGCGCCACCCTCATCGAGCACCATGTAGGGATGGATGTTATGCTCGCGAAGCCACTGCACTGCATGGGTTGCAGTAGGTGCGGCCATTTCCTCGCCGTCGCTCGAGAAGAACCAGACATCGCGCGGGGGAACGAAGCCCTGGGCAATCAAATGCTCGGCGGCCTCGAAGAAAGCCGAGACGATGCACTTGGTGTCGAGTGATCCGCGGGCCCAGATCTCGCCGTCGATGATCTCGGCTCCAAAGGGATCGTGCTTCCAGTCTTGGCCCTCGACGGGCACGACGTCCTGATGCGCCATCATGACGATGGGGTCCAAGGCGGAATCGGCGCCAGGCCAACGCAGGAGCATGCCAAAGTCGTCGATGCGTGTGAGCTCGGCGACTTTAAAGAAATGCGGATAAAGTCGCTGAAGTGTGGGAATCCACTGGCTGAAGGGCTCATCGTCGCGCTCGGCGATGTTCTCACGCGAAACGGTGGGGATGCTCAGCAATTCGCAAAAGCGCTCGACGGCTGTCTCGTCTGCTTTGTAGGTGCCTGCATCAAGAGGCGTGCCCTGTGCGACCGATACCGATGCTCCCATGGTGGGACTCCTTTCGTGTTGTATATCGAATACGTCAAGATTATCGCCCGCACCGCGCGTGGGAAATGGCGAAACACGTTGTTCATCTGCGGGCGGCGGGTCGGATAGCCTTAGCCGACGATGACCGTGCCGTCTTCGGTCACGGTGATGGCGTCTCCCGTCGACACAGCATCGAGAAACTCATCGCCCAGGTTGTCAATGGTGGGCATGGGGGTGTCGGTCCATACACCCGAGAGGATGGCGCCAGCGGCGGCAAGGCTGTCAATGGGTTTGGAAAACAGCAGGCATGCGGGTTGGCGCCCCATTTTGGTGGCGCAGAAGAGCACCATGCCGCCTGTGGTGGAGCCGATAGTCTGCGGAAGACACAAGGCACATCCCGCCAAAGGTTTGCCGTACAAGTCGGGATTGTTTTGGTCGGAACACGTGGCCTTTTTGTCGCCAAACATCAGTGCCTTCTGAAACGATGCGAGTGTGTTGAGCCCTCCGTGAGAGACAAGTGCCTTGGCGTGGGCAGTTCCGGGGACAACGACGCGGCCGTGAAAGATTTTTTCCATGAGGAGTCGCCTTCCTATTTGATTGGTTTTCCGGTGGTGACGTAGGCGAGCACCTCGTCGTCGGTGTAGTAGCGCGATGCCGAGTACGTACGCAACTTGTTGGAGTTGGTGATGATGGGCATGCTGCCGCACAGCGGGTTGTTGGTGTACATAAGCGGGCAGATGCTCGAGACGACGGCACCGGTAGTCGAGAGGCGTCTGTATGCCGCAGTCTTGCGGAAGGCGTCTGCCACGGATGGGGCGGCGGTCAGTACGGTGGGTACTTGCACGCGGCACTTGCCGGAGGCGCTCAGCCCATCGCAGATGGCGTCTGCCCAATGGGCGAGTTGTGCAGACGAGAGGTGGGGGCAGCCGATGAAGGCAAGCTTGGGGCGCGCGCCCGGGTTCTTCCACATAACGGGGTAGCTCGAGCGGATGCGTTCCAGCTCGGCGTCGTCAATGCGATAGATTCGGGCGTCTGGTGCTATGAGGTGTTCGCCTTGTTCGACGGCCTCGGGCGTGATGCCGTCCACGTGGTAGAGCCCGACAGCGCCGTTTGATGCGCTGGCGGCGCCCATGTCCTTAAGGTAGTCCTGCGTGCCGGGTGTGAGTTCGCGGCCAAGCCAGCGGTCGAGGCCTTTAATGTAAGGGACGTCTTCCATCACCTTCATGCCAATGGCGCTGCCAAGCACTTGCGCTTCGGGCTTGCGCTTACAGTCGACTTCGATGATCCAGGTCGCCTTGCGGCCCTCATCGGTGAGCAGGCCGAATTCCGGGACAAAGCCGGCAATTGAGCCGAACATCTCGATGATGCCGGAGTTGCGATTGCAGCGAGCGCCCAGCACGGAGTTGGCAAAGACCACGGCGCTGCTTTCTGCCCAGCTTAGGATGTCGCCACGCCGAGGTCGATTGCCAACCTCGGGCTGGTAACAGGTGCAGGTGAAAGCATCGTTGTCCAATAGACCCATGCTGCGCAGCTGTGCCTCATAATCGTCTTGTTTGGAATACATAATCTTGAACAGCAGCTTTTGCAGCGGGTTGGCCGGGACGGCGGGGTCGAGGGGCCTCGGGTCGACCGAGAATGACTGACCGGACAGGGCGCCGTCTTTCAGCAGCTCATCCATAAGGTCATAGACTGGACCGAGCATGGAGAGGCCAAAACTTGTGACAAGATGACCGTTTGCGCCGGTCACGGGAACCATACGCTCGGCGCCAAAGCATTCGCCGTACATAACGAGGGTCTTGACCACTTTGGCCATGGCGGGGCCCTTGGCGCCGTCGAGCAGGGCTTGTTGTTGGGAGGTCAGGTTCATCTGTGAGCCCATCCTTTCGTGTTAGATATTGGTGCCGAGTCGGTATGCCGCACGGACCGCTTCGAGCACACGGCCGGGCGCAAACCCATCGCCGATGTTATGCAGCTCGTCAGCGGCGTGCGTCTGCTGCAGTTTGTAGAACAGCGCGTCGTCGGGGTGTCCGCCGCAGGCAATGATTACCAAGTCGCAGGTTAGCTCGAGTGACTTCCAGTCGTTGCCGATTTTGGGTGCAAGCGGGTTTTCGACGTTCTCGGGCAAGACCGGTGACCACGAGACGTAGGGGTCGGGAACGTTTTTGTGGCAGTTGCGACTCAAGTGGAGACGCGCACACCTCGATGGGGCTCCAGACTCGCGTTTGCCGCCGACTTCCGCGCGCTCGACGCGTGTCATATTGAGGAGCCGCACATTGCGTCCCCTGAGCGTATGGAGTAGGTGGCCGCGATTTGCCGTGCAGGCGCCCTGCATCATGTGAGGCAGCATTTCAATTACGCTGACCTGTGGTATGCCGTGTTCGACGGTGAGCCATTGGGCAACCTCGCAGCCCACGGCCCCTCCGCCAATGATGGTGACGGTTTTGGCGTTGCCAAGCAGCGCGGGTTGGCGCAGTAGCTGCGTTGCCAGCACGGCATGGCCCGATGCTGCAAGCTCCGTAAGACCGGGGATGGGCGGTATTGCATTGGAAGTGCCTGTCGCGCACACGATTGCGTCGAAGCCTGCTTTTGCAAGATCTTCGGCGCGTGCTGCCCGTCCAAGTTCGAGTGTCAGGTTCCCGTTGGGTTTTTCTGCCTGCTCGCGCACCTGTCGAACAAGATATGATCGGTAGTTATCGAGGTCGAACTTGATCCGGGCGGCGCTGGCGGAGAGGAGTTTTCCTCCAAGTTCATCTTCGGCATCGATGAGCTTTACGTCGTGGCCACGACGCGCGGCGATTAGCGCACAGACCATCCCAGCGGGTCCGGCTCCTATCACCGCTATGCGTTTGGGTTCTTTGGCGGGAGCGGGTGTCTGGGGCATGAGGTATTCAAAGCTGCAGCGTGGATTGACGGCACACTGCGGATGGCCCCCTTCGACAAACTCGTTGAGGCATCCTTCCTGGCATCCGATGCAGGGGCGAATATCTGCCACGCGACCGGCGTACGCCTTGTTGGGCCACTCGGGATCCGCAAGCAGCGGGCGTCCGAGCATGATCATATCGGCGTCGCCATTGCGAAGGGCGCGTTCGGCAATGTCGGGGTAGCCCAACTTACCCACCGCGACAACGGGTACGGGAAGGCCGGCATTGGAGCGGATATTGTCGGCGGCAAAGCGCTCTCGAACGGCGCGCGCCACGGGAACGAAGCAGCCTGCGGGCATGCTCGCAGGCGGGTGGGGCATCCACCAGTTGTCATAGCAACCAAGGTCGACGTCAAAGATGTCTACTCCCGCCGCCACGAGCTCTTCCATATAACCCAGGGTCTGTTCGACTGTACGGCCGCCGCGCATGCGTCCCAGATAGGTCGAATTCATGACCTGCTCGTCATAGGTTTCCTCGAGTGCAAGCGAAAGGTCGATGCGGTACATGATGGGGTAGTCGGGCCCAACGCGGCGACGGATTTCTTTGATCATATCGAGGCCAAACTGACGCCAATCGGCATAACGTCCGAGCTTGCGATGGTTAAAGGCGGGGTTTCCGAGCTGCTCGATAAGATAACCCTCGTGCCCGTGCAAATAGACGCCATCGATGCCCATGGCATGAGCATCGGCCGCCGCTTGGCCGATATTGTTTACGATACGGCGCAGCTTTTGGTCCGAGAGGCGCATGCATGGAATGGCGGGGATGTAGTAGTTAGGCAAGAAACTCGCCGAGACCGGAAACTTCTTTTGCGTGATGAGGCATTGCGGGTTGCCCACGCGGCCGAGTCCGGCCGTAAGCTGGACAAAAATGCGTGATCCGAAGGCATGGACACCTTGGGCAAGGTCGCGCCAGCCTGCCATAACGGTTCGGCTTCGATCGATGCGCGGGAAATAGGTGAGCTTGTCCAGCTCGGTGACCGTGGTATCGATGCCGTGGCTTACCGGTACGAGTCCTGTTGTGATGAGGCCGCAGCCGCCTTTGGCGCGGGCGAAAAAGTACTGCAGCATCATGTCACTGGGGCGGCCAGTTTCCTCGCACATGTCGATATTGCCCATCGGTGCCATGACAATGCGGTTTTTGACGGTGAGCTTGTTAATTTTGATGGGAGAGAAGAGCTTGTCAAAAGGATAGAGCTCTTGTGTCATGCGGGACGATCCGCAACCGGAATTTTTGGCGGGCCAGCTGTCGAATGAGTCGACGAGTTGCTGCACCAGTACGTCTTTTCCCAATGAGGTTCCTTTCAGATGTTGACAAGGTAACAAAGCAGTTTACGTCTAAATGTTTAATAGTCAACAACAATGGAGTGAGTTCGGTGAAGGAAAAAAGACTCAATGAGTGCCAGGTGGCAAGCTGTGCTGCGACATTAGCTCCCAGCTAATGAATTTGAGCTCGCTGCCTCCTACGATGTGCTGTGTGCCGGCACGGTAGCCGGATCGTAGGAAGGATGCATAATGGCAAAAGAGGGAAAGAAGCCGATCGGCAAGATCGTTTTGGGCGTCATCGTGGTGCTCGTTGTTGCCGGCGTCGTGGGTTCTATGGGCGGTAACTCGTCTGATTCGTCTACGGGTGATGCAGCAAAGCCTGCCGAACAGACCCAGCAAGTCGAGGAGAAAAAAGAGGCACAAGAACCCTATACGGTTTCGGATGAGGCCGGGGATACGTCTAATCAGTTCGCGTATAAGATCACTGGCACGTTGACCAATAATACGGATAAAGAGCAAAGCTACATTCAGATTGAGTATGTTCTGTATGACGCAGACGGCAATCAGGTGGGAACGGCTCTTGCGAACACCAACCATCTCAAAGCGGGCGGCACCTGGAAGTTCGAAGCGATGAGCACGGTATCTCCCGACCAGGTTGCCAGCTGGGAACGTTCTGACGTGAGCGGTTTTTAACTAGAATTAAAAACATGGTTACTATGCGAGCTGGGGGGTGAGGCCATATGCCTGATAAGAAGCTAACCGAAGAGTTGCTCAACGAGCTGCTCGATGCTCCGAGTATCGAGGGCTATATCAAAGAGCACGACTTTACCGCCCCGTCGCTTTCGGAGTATCTGAAACAGCTTTTGGAAGAAAAGGGGCTGGAGCGCTCGCGCGTGGTGCGTATGGCCGACCTCAACGAGACGTTTGGCTATCAGATCTTTACCGGTGCGCGGCATCCGAGCCGCAATAAGGTGCTGCAGATTGCCTTTGCCATGGCGCTGACGCTCAAGGAGACCAACCGCGCCTTGTCGGCGGCGGGCGCCAATGTCCTCAACTGCAAGGACCGCCGTGACGCCATCATCATTTTCTGTATCGATCGTGGCTGCAGCCTGCAAAAGGTGAACGAGGAGCTGTATCGCTTTGGTGAGGAGACGGTGAGCTAACGGTTGGCTGCCGGCGGAAGCGCCGTTCACGATATTTAGAACGTGCAGGGCACGGGCGTCATGGGGCGTCCGCGCCCTGCGTTATTATGGACGCTATGGATACTCAGAGCCCAACATATTCCGATGATGAGCTGACCGCTGCGCTCGCCGGACACCTGGCGTCACTTGAGCGTGATGACAGCTATCGCGTAGACCGTGTGCTCAAGCACTCCGACGTCGAGACGACCGAGCTCGTGTACTTTGAGGGCTCCGGCGGAGGATCTCTTGGCCCCTTTGTTCGCAAGCGCATCGACGCGTCGGCCCAGATTGGCGGGGCGTATGAACGCCTGTTTGCGGCCCAGCATGCTGGGCGACGTTACGAGCACTTGCCTCGGATTGTCGATTACCGCCGCGTGGGCGACGAGCTTTGCGTGGTCATGGAATACATCGAAGGCGAAACGCTCGGGGCCCTGGTGGGGCGTTTGGGTGCGACGCCCGATTATGCCTGTGAGCTGTTTGGCGCCCTTTGTGATGCAGTTGCGGAGCTCCATGCCGGCTTTGCGTCGGCGGGGGAGATGGCTGCGCCGGTGATCCATCGCGACCTAAAGCCCTCGAATATCATCGTATCGGGCGCAAACTATACGCCCGATACAGGCATGACATTTTCATCGCTGGTGATTATCGACTTGGGAATCGCTCGCGTGTGGCGCGAGGGAGCCGATGCCGATACCGTTAAGTTTGGCACGCGTCCCTATGCGCCGCCCGAGCAGTATGGTTTTGGCCAGACGAGCGTGCGCAGCGATGTCTATGCGCTCGGTGCCCTGCTGTTCTTTTGTCTGACGGGGGCCGACCCCAAGCCGGGTCGGAACATGCGCGAGCAATGCGAGGCATATGATATCCCCGCCTCGCTTGTCGATGTTATTTGCATGGCGATGGCGCTCGATCCGGACAAGCGCTTTGCAAGCGCGAAGGCGCTAGGGCACGCTGCGCGTGCATCCTATGCGTTGTCCGCACCGACGCCGTCGTCTGCGCCGAATGCTGCTTCCTTCCAAGAGCCTCCGGAGCGGCGAGCCGTGTGCCCTGCGCCCGTGCTCCCCACGGATCAGTCTCAGGGTGGATTGCCGTTGGTGCCTGAGCGCCCGAATTTACTCTCCCGCATTCCCGACACCGTTGGGCGCATTTGGAACGCATTCGTCTATCTTTCGCTACTTGTTTTCTTTGCCGGAAGCCATTTTGCCGTTTTTCATCCTACGGGCGCCAACCAAAACTACCCGATGTGGTTTCTCGCGATTGAGTATTTTATCTTCGTCGACGGTCTCGTAGTGCTCATCCATTTTGTGATGCTCGACAAACGCCGCCTTCGCCGGCGGTTTGAGCTACTCGATAGATACCACGGTAAAAAGCTTGCAAAGCTCTGGCTCAAGGCTATGGGTGTGCTCTTGTTGGCAATGATTATCATTGTTGCCATTGCAAACGCGACTGGCGTCGTCGATACCTCCGTCGCGTAAAAGAAAAAGGGCCCCAATTGGGGCCCTTTGACGTTGATCTTAGATGCGGTTCATCTGGGTTGCAACCTTGTTGTACCAGTCCTGCCACGTGGGCGGGCAGTACTTTTTGGCGGCTGCCGGGGTAAGCGTGGAGCCATAGTTGGCGCCCAGGTAGGCAACGTGGGCAGAGACGCCCTCGCTCCAGCTACCAAAGCTCCGCCAGCCGCCGCCGCGGGCGCTCCAGCCCCAGGCGTTATAGGAGCCGGCACAATAGAGGCCCTTGCTGCTCTCGATGCAGGCGATGGCGGGAGACCAGCGAGGGTCAACACCGGTGTTCCAGGCTGCCACGGCAAAGTTGTAACCCTGGCCTGCCATGGGGGAGCCGGCAAGGTAGTTGTCGATGCGACTCGTCCACTCGTTGATAAACGAGTCGTAATCGGAGTTGCCGGTATTGGAGTTGTTCACCGTGGTGTCGATGGTGGTGTTGGCGTTATTGGCCTGGCTGTTGGAGTTGTTGCCGCTCACGCCCTCGCCCGAGAGCTTCTCGGCGGCAGCGGCCTTGTCGGCCTCGAGCTTGGCCAGCTCGGCGGCATTCTCCTGCTCGGCCTTTGCCTGGGCTTCGCTGCGAAGCTGCTGGGCCTGTGCCAGTGCGTCCTCGGCGGTTTTCTGCTCGGTCTCGAGTTGGGACTTGGCCTGCTCGAGCTCGGTCTTGTTCTGCTCGAGCTCGGTCTGCATCTTGTTGAGCTCTTCGATCTCGTCGACGCTCGAGCTCGTGATCTGGTTGGTGTACTTGCAGGTGGTGATGAACTCGCCCAGGCTCTGCGCGTTGACCAGGAAGCTCACGATGGGGTTGGTGCCCTTCTGGTACTTATACAGATCGCGCATGGCGGAGCTCGCCTTGGCCTGTTGATCGGGAAGTTCGGCTTCGATCTTCTCGATGCTTGCCTCGTTAGTGTCGATTTGCTTCTGCAGATCCTCGAGCTTGGTGCGGGCTTCGTTGTAGGCACTCGTGGCGGTTTCGATTTTCTGCTGGGCAGCGGAAAGCTGATCCTGCGTTGCCTGCGAGGCGGCATAGGCTGCGACGGGAGAGAGCATCGGCGCGGCCGTCAGTGCAACGGCGAGCGCGGCGCTCGTGATGATACGAGCCGGCTTCGACGCGATGAGCGCTGCGGTGCGATGGTTCGAATGCTGCATCCAGTCCCTCTGCAATCAATCGTAGGTTATAGTTCGAAAGGTATTCTACTACTGCTTTCGACCTCAACTTGAACCTTAAAGGTTCTAAAGGGTCAAGTTGAACTTGAGGTTTTGGCCTTGACCTGCAGTTATAGTGAATTGTTAAGAAACCATAGAGTTCAACTTTAACGTTACGGAACCCTGCGGGCTCGATCATAAGCGCCTGCTTGCCATAGATATGGTGGAACTTTGGGAAGCGGCGGTTTGGCACGCTAGAATAAATCAGTTGCATAAAGACCGCCCATCGTACGGGCAGTTGATGATAGGAAGTTTCCATGGCATTGCAGTTTACTGAGCGCGAGTTTATACCCGTGCTGCTCGGCGGCGATATCAACGCCTATTCGGTGGCGCGCGCCTTCTACGAGGAGTATCAGGTCAAGAGCCTGGTCTTTGGCAAGTATCAGACGGGTCCTGCATACCGCAGCCAGATTATCGACTATACGCCCAATGTGGATATCGACACCATGCCGGTCATGATCGAGACCGTCAACGGCATTGCACAGGCCAATCCCGATAAGAAGATTATCCTCATGGGCTGCGGCGATAACTACGTCGCGCTTGCCGCACAGGCTCAGGATGCCGGCCAGCTTGCCTCCAACGTCATCGCGCCCTATGCGCCCTACAGCATGCTCGAGCAGTGCCAGAAGAAGGAGATCTTCTACGAGCTGTGCGAGAAGCACGGTGTGCCCTATCCGCACACGTTTACCTTTACCATGGCGATGCTCAACGCCCAGGGCGAGGCTTCCGCCGAGGTGCTCGACCAGATCGACTTCCCTTTCCCGATGATTCTGAAGCCCTCTGACGGCATCATGTGGTGGGAGCACGAGTTCGAGGGCCAGAAGAAGGCCTACGAGATTGCCGATCGCGCCGAGCTGGAGCAGGTCATTCGCGATGTGTACGCCAGTGGCTACACCGATGATCTCATCTTGCAGGACCGTGTGCCCGGCAACGACGAGTACATGCGCGTGCTTACCAGCTATTCCGACCGCAACGGCAAGGTTCGCATGATGTGCCTGGGCCACGTGCTGCTCGAGGAGCACCAGCCTCACGGCGTCGGCAACCATGCATGCATCATTACCGAGGCTAACGACGAGCTCATGGGCGGCGTGCGCAAGTTGCTCGAGGACCTTAAGTTTACGGGCTTCTCCAACTTCGACGTCAAGTACGACCAGCGCGATGGTTCGTTTAAGTTTTTCGACTTCAACACGCGTCAGGGCCGCAGTAACTACTACGTCACCAACAGCGGCTTTAACGTTGCCAAGTACGTGGTGGATGAGTACGTGTACAACCGCCCGTTTGAGCCTGAGTTTGTGACGGCGCAGGACGAGGCGCTGTGGATGGTCGTCCCCATGGGCGTCGTTGACAAGTATGTCAAGGACCCCGAGCTACGTGCGAAGGCGCATCGTCTGGCCAAGGAGGGCAAGGCTGCCGATCCTTCGTTTATGAAGGGTGATTTTGTCTTTAACCGCTGGTTGCGCATGTGGCACACCAAGCTGCGTCACTTTAAGCTGTTCAAGACGTATTACAAGTAGATGAGCGCGGCGCCCGCCCGGTTTGCATCGGACGGGCGCGGGCATGATACGAGCAATTGCATGGGCGTCACCAAGGAGGCGGCGATGGAAAAGCTGGGAGTTATCGGCGGCATGGGCGCTGAGGCCACGTCGTATTACTACGACCAGGTCGTGCGTCATACGGCTGCTACCTGTGATCAGGAGCATATCGACATGGTGGTACTTTCCAAGTCGACCATGCCCGACCGTACGCTGGCCATCAAGACCGGCGAGCATGCCGAGCTGCTGGCGACCATGAAGGAATGTGCACGGGCGCTCGAGGGGCTGGGCTGTGCTCATATCGCCATTCCCTGCAACACATCGCACTACTTCTACGACCAGATTCAGTCGTTTACCAAGGTGCCGATTATCCACATGCCGCGTGAGTCAGTGCGCTATGCCCTGGCGGGCGCGGTGATGGGGGAGTGCGAGTTCGATCCCAACCTGAGCATGCCGTCCGAGCCGGTGCGCAAGATCGGCATCATGGGCACCGACGGCACCGTGGGTGCCGGCGTCTATGGGCGCGAGTGCGAGGCCGCGGGCGTCGAGGTCGTCTATCCCAGCGAGAAGCGCCAGGCCGACGTGATGTCGCTGATTTATGATGACGTGAAGGCCGGACGCGAGCCCGATATGGACAAGTTTGACCGCGTGATGTGGGAGTTCGCCCGCAGCGGCTGCGACCGCGTCATTCTGGCCTGCACCGAGCTCTCGGTGCTGCAAAAGTACCGGGAGATGCCCGAGATTACCCTTGACGCCATGGACGTCTTGGTGCGCGAATCCATCATCCGCAGCGGCGCCCCCTACCGCCTGTAGCCCTCGGCCTGCCAAAAAGGGACAGGTTTATTTTGGTAGGTTTTATCTGGGGGAACAGTAAGGCCTCGACTCGTTTGGTGCGAGCCGAGGCCTTTTGAATTTTTCGGTTGCCGGTGGCGATGGGTTAGAACAGGAAGCCGAGGACAATGAGGGCAATGCTAACAATAAGCATGGCAATGTCCTGGCCCTTGATGGGGTAGCGCTTGTACGAGCTCGCGCGCGTGCGCAGGTAGAAGCCGCGCTGCTCGGCCGCCAAGGCCGTGGCATCGGTTTTACCCACGCTCGAGATCAGTAGCGGCACGCACAACGGCAGCATGAGCTGAAGCTTCTTGATGGGGTTCTTGGTGTCATACTCGATGCCGCGTGCGGTCTGCGCCTCCATGATGGCGTTCATCTCCTGGCCAAACACTGGCACAAAGCGCAGCGCCGTGGTAAAGGTGAAGGCATAACGATACGGAACGTGCAGCACCTCGACGCAGGCGTTGGCAAGGTCGTTGAGCTTGGTCACCATGAGCATCAGGATGAGCGGAAGCGCCACGCCCAGCAGGCGCAGGCAAGCCTTGGAGCCGGTGATGAGACCCGTGTCGGTAACGAAGCCCCACACGATGTTGCCATCGCGCATAAAAGCCAGCTGCAGCACCAGCATGATGAGCGCGAGTGGAATCAGCAGCTTGAGCAGCGCGAGCAGGCGGTCGACGACGCCGGCGTAGGCTCCCAGCGCGAGCGTGAGCGCCAGAAGGCCCAGCAGTGCCACATAGGTGTCGGACAAGAAGATACCGATGATGATGGCGGCGGCGAGGCCCAGTTTGATGACGGGGTTCAGGCGGTGTAGCAACGTGTCACCCGGCATGTAGTCGATGACGTTAACCACGGCGGACCATCTCCTCGGTAATGCGAACGATATCAGTGACCTCACTCACCTGTGTAAAGGCGGGCGAGACGATGGATGCCAGACGGCGCGAGAGTTCGATGACCTGGGGCGGCTCAACGTAGGCACGCTGCATGAGCTCGATGTTCGAGAACAGCTCGTGCGTGCGGCCGCGGTCGAGGATGCGACCGTTGGCCATCACCACGATGCGCTCGGCAAAGTCGGAAACGACTTCCATGTCGTGACAGACCATGATAATGGCGCAACCGCGCTCGGCCATGGTGCGCACCGTTTCCATCACGGTCATGCACTCGCGGTAGTCCAGGCCGCTCGTGGGTTCGTCGAGCACCACGATCTTGGGCTCGACCACTACAACGGATGCCAGCGCCACCATCTGGCGCTGGCCGCGTGACAGCGAGAACGGTGCCTCGTCGGCGGGCAGGCCAAAGCGGTCGATGACCAGCTGAGCGCGACGCAGGGCTTCGGCGCGGTCGATGCCGGCAAGCTCTAGACCAAAGGCGACCTCGTCGAGCACGGTGTCTTTGCAGATTTGGCGGTCGGGGTTCTGGAAAAGCGTTGCCACTTCGCGTGCGATGCGGCTCGTGGGAACCGATGCCGTGTCCAAGCCCGTAACGCGTACGCTGCCCGATGCGGGCTTGAGCAAACCCGTGAGCAGTTTGGTGAGCGTGGTTTTGCCGGCTCCGTTTTGGCCGACAATGCCCACGAGCTCGCCGGGGTAGAGCGTCAAGTTGAGGTCGTGGACGGCGGCGCCGCCATGGGGGTAGGAAAACTCGACATGGTCAAAGGTGAGCACCGGCTCGGCGTCTTTCGCATGCGGGCGCAGCGACGGCGCGTGCGGGGAGCCTGCGGGCGCCTGGGTATCGCTTGTCGCACGGTCGGGGTCGACGATTTCCGTGATCAGGCGTTCTGCCTCGTCGACATCCAGACAGGGCGTGCCGCTTACCAAGCCATCGGCCTCGAGACTGTTGAAGATGCGCGTGACGCGCGGACAATCGACGCCGATGGTGCGAAGCTCGTCGGTGTGCGCAAAAACCTTGTGCGGCTCGCCTTGCAGCGCGATCTGGCCGTGATCGAGCACCAACACACGGTTGCAGTACTCCGAAAGCAGAGCGACCTTTTGCTCAACGACGACGATGGTGATGCCGAGCGCGCGGTTTGCCTCGCGCAGCGTCTCGAAGACCAAGGTGGAACTGGCGGGGTCGAGTGCTGCGGTTGGCTCATCGAGCACTAAGACGCGCGGACGCATGGCGAGGATGGCGGCGATAGCTACCTTTTGCTTTTGGCCGCCCGAGAGGGTGGCGATCTCGCGGTCGCGCAGGTCGCTAATGCCGACGGTCTTAAGCGTCTCGCACAAGCGCTGCTCGATCTGGTCATGCGGAACGCCAAAGTTCTCGAGACCAAAGAGCATTTCGTCCTCAACGACCGAAGCGACCATCTGGGTATCGATGTCCTGCAACACGCTGCCGACGATCTGCGATATGTCGGTGAGCGAGACCTCGCAGGTGTCGTGGCCGTCAACTAACACGGAGCCATAAAAGGCGCCGGTGTAGTGGTGAGGCACAGCGCCCGACAGACAGGCGGCAAGTGTGGACTTACCGGCGCCCGAGGGCCCGATGATGCCGATGAAATCTCCCTTGTTCACGCTGAGCGAAACGTGGCTGAGCGCCTGCTCGGTTTGCGTGCCATAGGAGAACGAGACATCGTCGACGTTGATGATCGTTTCCATGGATACCTTTCATAGTCATTGGGTGTTCCTATAGTTTTGTCAACCGTCGGGGCTACTCCCGGTAGGGCACCCGGTCGCGCATCACGGCGTATATCGCCCTGAGCCGCTTCCTCGCGACGGCCTTGAGCGCCCGCCCGTGCCCCATGCCCCGCGCCCTGCAGGCCCGGTAGTACTCGCCGTAGCGCCCCGAGGACCTCACCAGGCTGTTGCACGAGAAGATCAGCAGGGACTTGAGCCTCGCGTCGCCGCGCCTGGACGCCCTGACCGACCTCACCGACGTGCCGGAGCTCCTCACCCTCGGGGCTATGCCGCAGTACGAGGCCAGGTGGTCGTGGTCCGGGAACCTCCCGATGTCGACCGACACCGCGAGCTGCGCCGCGGTCCTCGGGCCGATGCCGGGCACGGTGAGCAGGCACGCGTAGGTCTCGTCGCCCTCGAGCAGCGCCGCCGTCTCGGCCTCGAGGGCCCCGGCCTCGTCGAGGGCCTCCGATATCCGGGCGGCCAGGAACCTGACCTGCCTGTTCTCGGCCTCGATGAGCGCCGGCGGGGGCGCGGTGGAGGCGGCCGCGGCCTCCCCGGCGGCCTCGGCCCGCGGGCCCCCGGCCCCGGAG
>UQZH01000021.1 GCA_900545445.1 uncultured Collinsella sp.
GGTCTGGGCAACGTGGGCTCCAAGGTCGCCAACGCCTGCGTCGATCTGGGCATGGATGTCTACGGCTACGATCCGTTCATTTCCGTCGAGCACGCGTGGGTGCTGAGCCGCGAGGTGCAGCGCGTGGGCACGCTCGAGGACCTCTGCCGCGGCTGCGACTACCTCACCGTGCACGTGCCCAGCAAGGCCGACACCATCGGCATGATCAGTACCGAGCAAATCAACCTGCTGGCACCCGACGCCGTGCTCATCAACTACGCGCGCGAGACCACCATTGACGAGGACGCCGTCGACGCCGCCCTGCACGAGGGCAAGCTTAGCTGGTTTAGCTGCGACTTTGCCACGCCCAAGACCGTCAAGATGCCCAATACGTTTATCACCACGCACTCGGGCGCCGGCACCGGCGAGGCCGAGGCCAACTGCGCCGACATGGCGATCAGCGAGCTCAAGGATTACCTGGAAAACGGCAATATCGCGCACAGCGTCAACTACCCCGCCTGCAGCATGGGCAAGGCGCGCGCCGCGAGCCGCATCGCCTGCCTGCACGCCAACGTGCCCAACATGATCGGCCAGATCACGGCCATTCTCGCCAAGGACAACGCCAACGTGCAGCGTATGACCAACGAGTCCGCTGGCGAGAACGCCTACACCATGTTCGACACCGACGAGCACCTGAACAGCAGCACCATCGAGGCGCTCAAGCAGATTCCGTCGATGTATCGCGTGCGCGTGATCAAGTAGCGTCGGCGCCAAGCCTGCCAGACAGACCACGAAGTCCATTCGGCCCCCGTTTTCACGAAACGGGGGCCGATTTCGTTGCTCCGGCTGGTTTTGAAAATGCTACCCATAATAAGTTTTTTCGGATAATCGACAGTGAGGCCCTAGTCGCTAAGCACAACTGCTTTTACAAACAGCTTTATCAGGGGTTTTAGTAGGTAAAAATCGATCTCTATATGCCAAACTAATGTTGACTGTCCATTTTCCGAAATAACTTGCTCTAGGTAGCACTTTTCAAGCCAATTCCAAGGAGCAATTGAAGGCTATTCGCAACTAAAACCCTAGCTTCCGCGACCGTTTTCCACCCGCGCGGCTACATTCCCGCCCAATCGATAAAAATCTCCTCACGAAGCCGCCGTTCGAGCTCTTGCTGCCGCGGTGTCTTGTCTTTCAACGGCATATCGAGATAGGACATGATGAGTTCCATCACTACATGGAAGGCATCGGAGTCGACCAGCTGACCATAGGTCATCAGAACGACGGGATATCCCATGGCTTGCAGGGCCGTCGTTCGATCGGAGTCCGAGATCTTGGATTCTATGGATCCGTGAATGGCTTTACCTTGGCATTCAACCAGGCACTCTCGGCTGCCGTCCTTATTTGCCAGCAGAATATCGGCGTAGCGCCTATCAAGCCCCGAAATCAGGCGGGCGCTGCGCGTCATGCGAATCTCGACGTTATTGGTAAGGCGCAGCCCTTCGCCGCCGCGCAGCCTCGAAAGGCCAAACAGCATCGAAGCTTGGACCTCAAGCGGCGATGCCACAATCCCCGTAATGCATTTCGCGGCACGCGTGAACGATTTAGCACCGCGGAGCCCCTGGATCTTATTTGCGAACTCCGTAAGTTCAGAAAGCTCGATCAAGGGAGGTCGTTTCCACAAGTCCGTTGGATTCCCCGAGGCATCCTTTACGTTTTCCCAGCCCAACCGTGCGTCACCCCATCGGCCCCCATATGCCTGCTCAAGCGCCAACTTTACCTGAGGCGCAATCTTGCACACGGCAAAGGTACCGCACATCTCATACATGCACATGATCAGACGCTCGTTTGAGACCGAGGAAGCCAGGGTTAGCAGGGTAAAGAGCGGAGACGCGACATCAAGGCCAAACTCCGTCTGCCGCACGGAGCCAAACGGCCTCTCCCCGTTCCAAACATGCCTGACGATGCGACCGCCCTTACGTCCGCAGCCGCCCTGCGCCAACACATGTAACGGGGTGCCCAGGAAATGCTTGACGAGCGGATGCTCACAAAGACGTTCCCTGCGCGGATCGTCCACAGAATCGGGCAGGTCCGGCATTATTGCCAAAACCTGTGGAGGTATCCGGTGATACCGAAAGGCAGATATGTCGCACAGCATGTCGTCCATGAAAGGTACGTACCCACCGCGTCGTTTGTAAACCCGCCCGGACGGCAAACGCGATGGCTCGGCCTGCGAACGGTAAATGCTGCTACGCGCGCGTCGCGAATCTGCAGGTGACTCACAATCGGTTTGCAAAGCAAACTGATTGTAAGGTTACATATGGTTGATGATGACGAGGGCGGCTATCGCCCCTTTATCGTGCCCGACCACGCCAAGGTCTGGGTCGACATGCGCCTGACGCCGCCGACCGATACGGCCGCCGCGATCAACATGATCGAGCAGGCCACTGCCACCGCCGAGGCCGCGGTTCCCGGTTGCCATGGCAGTTTCGCCGTGACGGGCGATCGCCCCGCCATCGAGCGCGACCCAGGCTCTCCCCTCCTAGCTGCGCTCAAGCGCGCCGCCGATGACGTGACAGACGCGGACGTGCCCGCCAGCTTCTTTACCGGCTGCACCGATACCGCCGTCATTGCCGGCAAGCCGGGTAACCGCAATTGCATGAGCTACGGCCCCGGCTCGTTGGTGCTCGCGCATAAGCCCAACGAGCCGGGGCCCATGCCGATATCGTTCGCTGCCAGAACGTACTCATCGCGCTTGTTGACAACACGCTCTGGGACGCAAGCGTCCAAGTTGGGGCATAATAAGCCGCGAACAAACCGACTCGCGCGTTAGGACCGCCCATGAAAGCACTTCCGTTTCCCTGCATCCGCCCAGCTCAGGACCGCGTGCTCGAAGCGCTGCCGCAGATGGGCGGTATCCTGAGCAGCAACGACGCCCTGCGCGACGCCATCGCCGACGGGCTTATGCTCAAAGATCCGGGCGCGGCGTATTACGTGTACGAGTGCTCGGGCGAACCGGGTCGCGTGACGGGTGTCGTGGCGATTTGCCCGGCCGGCGTACTGGCGGGCGACGGCGCGACCCCCGCAGGTGCGACCGCAGCCGCCCGCGCAATCGCCGAGCTTAAGGTCCAGCCGCGCCCTGTAACGCTCGCCTACGAGGCCTCGCCCGTCATGGATATCATCCTCGGCGCCGCCAAAGAGGGCGCGTCGCTCTATGCCGTCACCGACCCCGCCGGCATTACGCACCGTATGTGGGAGGTCAAGCGCGAGGATGCCGTTGCCGCCATCCGAGCCATGCTCGACCAGGCACCGGAGCCGACGCCGGCTGACGATCCCACCTATGCTGCCGCGCTGGCAGGGGCGGCGCAGCTCCTGGCAGACGAGGCACGCACAGCCGGCACCTACACGGGCAAAGAGCCGTTCAACTTTACCGTTGCCGCGCTATTCCCCGCCGCGCAGGTCACCGGCGGCGCACCGCAGGTTCCAACGGGTCTGCTCACCCACCAGATCGCAAGGTTCTAACAGGGCGTAAACGCCCAGTACAAAGACTCGGCAGCTCAACAAACAAGGGGCGGGGATACATGCGCATGCATCCCCGCCCCTTTCACATCGAGCAATGACATCGGCGATCCGTATCGCCACGCCCGCGCTACCCGCGCTGCGGACCCGATGCCGCCACGAGCGGCTCAACCCCCAGCTCGCGCGCATAGTCTTCTTGCGTAAAGACTTCGACCAGATCAAACGTATCGGCTGCATCGTCAAATGCAAAATGCAGCACTGAGCAGTTGCCCGGCACGCGCTCGCGCTCGTCGGCCGCCGCTCCCCTCACGTGGTCCAAAAATTCCTTGATGGCTGAGGCATGGCTCACCGCAAGCACGCACGAATGGTCCGGACGTCGCATAAGATCAGTCAACGTCGCCACCATGCGCTCGCGCACCTGCATCTGCCCCTCGCCGCCAAATTGGCGGTAGAAGTCACGCCACGGACGCTCGGGCATGAGCATCACGCGCTCGGCCTCAAAATCGCCAAAGAACCACTCGCACAGACCGTCCAGACGCTCGTAGGCAAGGCCCGGCCACAGGTTGGCGATAGTCTGCTCGGTGCGATGCAGCGTCGAGGTATAGGCGTGGTCGGGCTCGATGCCACGCGCTCGCAAGAACATGCCAGCGCGCGCCGCCTGCTCGCAGCCCAACTGCGTGAGCGGCGAATCACTCCAGCCCTGAATAATGCGCTTGAGGTTAAATATCGTCTGTCCATGACGGACCAGATACAGGTCTTTATTCATAGGGGTCCTTTCGTTCGTTACCAGTCAAGGAGCGAAAACGCCCCGTCGCAATAGCCAAAATGAAGCACGGCACCGTTGTCGGGCTGTCCTCCCCCGCCGGCCACATACTCAAGAAACTCCTGACAGGCAGAGCCATGAGAGACCGCAAGCACACGATCGTGCTGCGGTCGGGCCATAATGCGGGACAGCGCCGCAACCATGCGCGCCCGTAGCTCGCCTTCAGATTCGCCACCAAAGGCCACCGGATAATCACCCCAGGGCTGCGGCGGCATCTCGCAATTTGATGTGCCCTCCAGCGAGCCCAAGTGCCACTCGCGCAGGTCGTCGACCAGCTCTATGGAACGGCCCTCGCCAACGATAAGCTCAGCCGTACGCTGCGCCCGACCCAACGGAGACGAATACGCATGGTCAAACGTCACGCCACGGTCCTCAAACGCCGCGCGCGTCGCCAGCGCCTGCTCGCACCCGCGCTCTGTGAGCGGCGAGTCTTGCCAGCCCTGCAAAATGTTCTGCACATTGAGCTCAGTCTGCCCATGCCGTACCAAATACAGATCGGCCACACGCCCTCCCCTCGCACCACCGCAAAGGGAACAGGCGCCTTTGTGGTGGTTTTGCCGCCGGATCGCGCCGCAACGACGCAGCTACACCAGTACGTCGGCGAGTGGACGCTTGGGTACGTGGTGTACCTGCGCCTCGTCACGCCAGTAATTAATAGAGCCGTCGGGGTTGGAATCAATTGCATCGATCACCTGTGTCTCGGCGGGAACGCCAAAGACCATGATCAGCTTGACCTCGTACTTGTCGCCGTCAAGTCCCATGACATCAATCGCACGAGGCGGAAAAGCCTTGAACATGCACGCCGCCACCTCGGGCGTAGCGCTGCGGGCGGCGAGCATCATCGTCTGCGCGGCGATACCAGCGTCTGCCTCGGTGATTGGCGCGGCAGGCTTGCCCGGAGCGGGACGCTCTGCAAGGATCGCGATATAGCCGGTCGGGCGCTCGCCCTCGACAGGACCCGACCAATCCTTGAGCGCACCAGCCCATGTGAGCTTTTCAAATAAGCTCGAACACTCCTCGGCGTCGCTCACCACATGAAAGCGTAGGCGCTGAGCGTTGGCGCCGCAGGGAGCCAGGTGCGCCAGCTCTGCCAGCTCAAGCAAAAACTCGCGCGGCACGCGCATGGACTCGTCAAAACGGCGGCATGTGCGGGCGCGACGAACCAGCGCGTCAAACGATTCCAGACCGAGCTTTTCGCAACCTTGCTTTGCCATCGACTCCACGCTCGACGGCGCCGCGGGAACAGCTTCGTTCATAGAGACCCCCAATACAAGGCAATTGTTCTTAGGAAAATCTAACCTAAAACGCAGACAATAACGAACAGAGCCGCAATGTTCTACACCTGTTGAATAGAAAAACGCGACATGGGGAACAACGAGAACAAATCGGGACCTTTGGGTTACACTTCGCCCTCCCCGACCCATACGCCGGCGCCTTTAGGCGATACTTGTTGTAGCAACTGCGGCATACGCCGCAAAAACAACAATGACGGCAAACGCCGTGCGGAAAGGAGACCTCATGGGCATCTTTAAGAACGACGACCAGCAGTCGAATCTGTTTGGATTTGACGAGAAAAGCATGGCAGGCAAGGCAATCAAGGCCGTGCGCTGGATCTACGCCGCCACGGGCGTCATCGCACTGCTTGCCGGCATCGCGCTGCTGTTTGCGCCCGCCAAGTCCCTCGTCTTCCTGACGACCGTCCTGGGCTTCTACTTTGTGATCACGGCTGGCGTCAGGCTGTTCACCGCCATTTTTGAGCCGCTGCTGCCCGCCGGCTGGCGCGTGACGAGCATCATCTCCAACCTGCTCATCATTCTGGGCGGCGTCATAATCCTGCGCAACCAGGCCTTCTCGACCGCGACGCTCACCACGCTCGTGGTGGTCGTGGCTGGCTTTGGCTGGATCGTCGAAGGTGTCATGTCCATTCTGGAGTCCGAGCTTTCGTCCAACCGCGCCCTCGCCATCCTGAGCGGCGCGCTCTCCATCATCGCCGGCATGTTCGTGTTTATCTATCCGCTGTGGTCGGCAAAGATGCTCGTCATCTTTAGCGGCGCCGCGCTCCTGGTGTTTGGCGTGACGCTGATTATTCGCGCTATCCGCTTTGGCAAGCTGGTGCACTAGATGCCGCGGACGCTGTTTATTGATGCCGACGCCTGCCCGGTTACGCGCGAGTCGATCGACTGTGCACGGCGGGCGGGCGTCGCCGTGGTGATTGCCGGCAACAGCACGCAGAACCTGGAGCGGCACATTCGCCGCGACGATCCACGTGATGCCGAGCACGCACGACACGGCTTTTGGGTCACGACGCTCGACGTGAGCGTGGGCGCCGATAGCGCCGACTTTGCCATTGTCGAGCGTCTGCAGGCGGGCGATGTGGTCGTGACGCAGGACATTGGCCTGGCGAGCATGGTGCTCGGCCGCGATGCCGCCGCCATCGGCGTGCGCGGGCGCGTGTACGACAAGGCGACCATCGACATGCAGCTGTTTATTCGCCACGAAGAAAAGAAGGTGCGCCGCGCTGGCGGTCGCACCCGCGGGCCGGCAGCCTTCACCGGCGAAGACCGCGCCCGCTTTAAGCGCAACCTCACCGAGCTGCTGCGCTAACCAAGGCAGATTTTTAGGCTATGCCCGGAAATTTGCCTTTTTGTTCTGACCGGTGTGAGCGCTCAGGATCCGTGGCTCAACAAAAAACGGGCTTCAAAATGCCATGCGTCGCCGCATTGTGTAGGCGCCGTGCATAGCTATTTTGAAGCCCGTTTTGTTAGGCCTACTTAGAGGCCGAAGGCAGATAGGGCGAGGCCCCAGCCCACGCCGATGACGTACATCATGACCAGGAACACGGCATTTTCGCGAGCGCTGCGGTTGGTGCGGAACAGGACCAGGTAGCCCACGCCGGCGGAAATGAGCGTGCCGGCGAGCATCGGTGCCAGTTGCAGTGCGCCTTCCAGATACAGCTGCGTAATGACCACGCTCGCCGAGCAGTTGGGGATCAGGCCGACAAGCGCCGAACCCAGGACGGCGAGCGTCTCGTTGCCACGCAGGAACTGCTCGATCGCAGATTCGCCAAAGGTCTCGAGCACGGCGACCAGAATCAGCGTCACTAGGAAAATGAATACCGATACCTGCACGGTATGCGAGATGGCGCTGCGGATAATCGACAGGACGGGCGCACCTTCGTGTGAGTGAGAGTGACCATGGCCATGATGGTGTTCATGCTCGCCCTCATGACCGTGATCGTGGACATGTCCATGTTCGTGCTCGTCCTCGTCTTCATCACAACCGCAATGGTCGCGCTCGCACAGCTCATGGATGTGATCGGCACTCACGCCAGCCTCGGCCACCTCGTCGATGATGTCACCGCCGCTGTGATCGTCATGCGCGCAGTTAACGTGCGCCGGATTGACAGCGGTTCCCAACACGGTACGGCGAATCGCCACATGCGCACGGGCGTTGCGACGCAGGCCGCGAATGGCAGCATCCACGATAAAGCCCGTGACCAGCGCGATCAGCGCCTTCGAAGCCAAAAGCATCGCCATAGTCTGCACGGGAACCTGCTCGGCAAGTAGCAGCGGCAGCATCTCGTCGGAGGTCGAGAGAAACACCGCCACCAGGGTGCCCAGCGTCACGACGCGACCGGCGTATAGCGTTGCCGCCATGGCCGAAAAGCCGCACTGCGGCACCATGCCCAGCAACGAGCCAACCACGGGGCCAGCGGCGCCGGCACGCTTAATGGCGCCGTTAACGCGGTCGCCCGCAACATGCTCAAGCGTCTCGAGGACCAGATATGTCACCAACAAGAACGGCACCAGCGAGAGCGTGTCCTTGCCGGCGTCGAGCAGAATATCAATCAGCAAATCCATGACGGATGGAACCTTTCGTGTCTTTCGGCAGCATTGTAAAAGTCCTAGCGGTCAACTAGGGTATTGTAATTGTCCTAGGCGTGATGCCAATAGTTGCCCATGGTAAACTATCATCTCGCCATAACTCGACAAACCCGAGCCGCGCGACGCGGCCCGTCCAAGGAGCAGCTATATGAACGTTTCGCAAGCACTCGAATACGAGCGCCAGCCGTTTATCCCCATGTTTATCTACGGCGACCACGGCGCCATGGAATCCGAGCGTCAGAAAGGCGAAGAGGCCCTCAAGGTGCTCGAGACTGAGTACTTTACCGCCGAGGACGACCCCGGCTTCGACTTTGCCACCGTGCGCGACCTAGCCGACCGCAACCGCGACCTGTGCGACCAGATTGGCGAGGCGCGCCTGCGCAACGTGACGCCCGCGACGCTTTCGCGCGGCCTGTCCGACGCCGACACCTGCGCTGCCATCGGCAAGATGCAAAAGCGCACCGCCGCGTCCGTCATGCGCGAGATCCGCGGCGACCGCGACGCGCTCGGCGTCGCCTACGCCCGCAAGCCCATTCAGGGCACGGTGCTCGGCATCGACATCGAGACCACCGGCCGCGCACCCGAGCGCGGCTATATCATCAACGTGGGCTGGGAGATCATGGACCTCACCAGCGACGCCGTCCCGCACGACGCCGAGGCGCACTACTGCGGCCTGCCCGATATCTACCGCGGCGAGGATGTGCCGTTGTCGAATATCCACCACATCACCTGGGACGACATCGACGGCAAAACGCCCTTCCGCGAGAACAAAGAGCTGCAAAAGCAGCTGCTCAAGCTTATGAAGAAGTACCCGTACATGGCGCACAACGCCGCCTTTGAAGACAGCTGGTTCAAGATCCACTTGGACGGTTACGCCGAGGCACGCCGCGCGGGTAAGATCATCGTCATCGACTCGCGCCAGATCTGCCGCAGCCTGGACGCCGATGTGCGCTCGCTCCCCCGCGAGTCCGCGCCCGCCGCGCTCGAGAACTGGGCGCGCCGCCGTGGCACCCTCGCCGCCGACGCCAACGAGCAGCACCTGGGCCTCGACGACACCGACCTCATGCTCCGTACCGTCCAGGCCGAGTTCAACCTCAAGAACCTATTTGCCAAGTAGATTGCCAAGCAGAGGCGCCATTCGCGAGCGATACTCGTCGGGCCATAACGCCCCGCGCAAAAGCGACACGCCGAGGCGTCCCTCTCAAGCAACGCAATGCGGGCCGATAACCAAGTGGATATCGGCCCGTTTTTGCACGTCGCTAAGGTACCCACGTTGGCATCAGCGGCCTTATTCGCGCCCACCGATGCCCTTAGCCGCCTTTGGGAGCATTCGATAGCAAAATATTTCGCGAATTATATTGACATATGAACATGCGCTCATATACTCGGAAGTAAGTTATATGAGCGCATGTTCATATGAAAGGATATTGCAATGAGCGATCACGCTGATGAAATAAAGTCCAGCATCGACGCCACCATCGTGCCCGACGTCCCCACCATCTGCTCGCCCGAGGACCTTCCCGACGAGGAACTGCTGTACGACCTCGCCGACCTGTTCAAGGTCTTCAGCGACACCACGCGCATCAAGATCCTCTACGCCCTCATGGGCCGCGAGCTCTGCGTGGCAGACATCGCCGAGGCGACCGAGACCTCGCAGTCCGCGGTGTCGCACCAGCTGCGCACGCTGAAGCAGTCGCACCTGGTCAAGTTCCGCCGCGACGGCCGCAACATACTCTACTCGCTTGCCGACGACCACGTCTACACCATGCTCAACCAGGGCATGAGCCATATCTGCGAATAGCAACCAACCACGGTACCAGCGCGGCCTGCACCCAAGCCGCAAAACAGGGAAAGGAACCCACCATGAAAAAGCAGTTTAAACTCGACGAGATCGACTGCGCCAACTGCGCACGCGAGCTTCAGAACGAGCTGGCCAAGCTCGAGGGTGTCAAGTCCGTGTCCGTCAACTTTATGACCCAGAAATTGACGCTCGAGGCCGACGACACCGAGTTCGACGAGGTGCTCAACCGCGTTGTAGAGTTCACCGCCGACGCCGAGCCGGACTGCGAGATCATTCTCTAGCCCAGGTTTACGCCAGCCTGCAAGGCCGCGCTTGCCGCGGCCTTTGCTCGCGAAATTATATGAGCGAGTGTTCATACATTCAAATGGGAGGATACGAGTCATGGCCACTGCCGACCCCAAAAAGAAAAAGAAGAAGCGCAAGAAAAAAGAGTCACTCGAGCATAAGCGCAACCGCATCCTGGTAGCGCTGGGCATTTTTGCCGTGGTGTACGCCCTCGAAGAGCTCGGCACCCTCGCCGCCGCGTTCGGCACCCCGGGCGACATCTACGCCAGCTTTGTGCTGTTCCTCGTGCCGTTTTTGATTGCCGGCTACGACGTACTGCAAAAGGCATTCAGTAACATCCGCCGCGGCAAGGCCTTCGACGAGAGCTTCCTCATGGCCGTCGCGACCATCGGCGCGTTTGCCATGGTGCTCTTCCCCGATACCGACCCGCACATGGCCGAAGGCGCCGCCGTCATGCTGTTCTACCAGGTCGGCGAGCTGTTCCAGGCATACGCCGTGGGCAAGAGCCGCAAGTCGATCAGTGCCATGATGGACATCGCACCCGACTACGCTAACGTCGAGCAAGCCGACGGCACGCTCGAACAGGTCTTTCCCGATGACATCGCCGTCGGCACCGTGATCGTGGTCAAGCCCGGCGAGCGCGTGCCTATCGACGGCGTCATCGTCGAAGGCGAAACCCAGCTCGATACCGCCGCGCTCACGGGCGAGTCAGTCCCCCGCCCCGCCAAGTCAGGCGACGATATCATCAGCGGCTGCATCAACATGACGGGCCTCATCCACGTGCGCACCACCAAGCCCTTTGGCGAGTCCACTGTCGCACGCGTCCTGGAGCTCGTGGAGAATGCCAGCGAAAAGAAGGCGCGCACCGAGAACTTCATCACGCGCTTTGCCCGCGTCTACACCCCCGCCGTCACCGGCGCCGCTGCGGTGCTCGCGCTCGGCGGCGGCCTGGTCACCGGTGCCTGGTCCGACTGGATTCTGCGCGGTCTGACCTTCCTGGTCGTCAGCTGCCCGTGCGCGCTCGTGATCAGCGTACCGTTGAGCTTCTTTGGCGGCATCGGCGGCGCATCCAAGCTGGGCGTTCTCATCAAGGGCTCCAACTACCTCGAGACGCTCGCGGACGTGGACACCGTCGTCTTTGACAAGACAGGCACCCTCACCAACGGCACGTTCTCGGTTGTCGCGGCGCACCCCGAGGCTGGCTATACCGAGCAGTCGTTGCTTGAGGTCGCAGCCCTTGCGGAGTCGTTCTCCAATCACCCTATCGCGCAGTCCGTGCGCGTCGCCTACCAGGGCGAGGTCGACCCCAAGCGCGTGAGCAGCTCCGCCAACGACGCGGGCCACGGCGTGACGGCAACCATCGACGGCAAGCACGTCGTCGTCGGCAACGCCAAGATGCTCGCCGCGACCGGAGTCGAAGCGCCCGATTGCGAGGTCGTCGGAACGATTCTGCATGTGCTCGTTGACGGCGTGTACGCCGGCCACATCGTGATTGCAGACACCGTTAAGGCCGATGCCGAGCAGACGATCCGCGACCTGCACGCCGCCGGCGTCAAGCGCACCGTTATGCTCACGGGCGACCGCGAGGAAGTGGCTGCTGCGGTGGCCAAGCAGCTCGGCCTCGACGAGTTCCACGCGCAGCTGCTGCCGGGTGATAAGGTCGAGCGTGTTGAAGCGCTGCTCGCGGCCGAAAGCGGCAAGGGCAAGCTCGCATTTGTCGGCGACGGCATCAACGACGCGCCTGTGCTTACGCGCGCCGATGTGGGTATTGCCATGGGCGCCATGGGGTCCGACGCCGCGATCGAGGCCGCCGACGTGGTGCTGATGGATGACAAGCCGTCCAACATTTCCCGCGCAATCCGCGTTGCGCGCAAGACCATGTCGATCGTCTGGCAGAACATCATCTTTGCGCTGGGTATTAAGCTGCTGATTTTGGTGCTTGCGGCGCTCGGCATCGCCAACATGTGGCTTGCGGTCTTTGGCGACGTAGGCGTGGCGATCATCGCCATCCTGAACGCCATGCGCGCGATGGGTGTCAAGAACCTGTAGCACTCGTGGTCCCTCCGGCCGGGGTCGGGCTTGGTTTTGAAAACGTCCTCGACCAATGAAGTGCCCCCGTTCTGCTCCTTCGGAGCTACGAACGGGGGCACTTCTGGTCTGCGGAATGTTTTCAAAACCAAGCCCGACCCCGGCCTGCGGTGACGTTGCTGGTGGTTCTTGGGCATCGCTTGCTAGCGGGGTTCCCTGTCTGAATTGAACTTTGTTGGTGGGGCTACTGGTCCCGGTCGCTGGTTCGCGTTTTGCGTGAACTCCGCGCTACTGTGGGTCAGTTAGGCTTCTGTTGTTGAACCCGCTACATCTTCCCGTCCCAACATCGCCCTCAGCTTCTCGAAGCTCTCCTCGCTCAGGCAATGCTCCATGTGGCAGCCCTCTTGCGAGGCAACCTCGGGCGCTACACCTGCGTCCTCTAGCAGCCCCACAAAAAAGCAATGGCGCTCCCACATTTGACGGGCAACCTCAATACCGCGTTCCGTCAGATGAACATCTCGTTTTCCCATTTCGACATAGCCGTTGCTTTCCAGCGTCGCCATGGCTTTAGAGACACTTGCCTTGGTTACGCCCAGGTATTCGGCGACGTCAATTGACCGAACGATGCCCTGGCGCTCCGAGAGCACATAAATAGATTCGAGATAGTCTTCTCCAGATTCACGTAGGGCCATGGGCCGCCTTTCGCGATGATCGTTAGTTAGCCTTTGGATACTTTCCTTGGCTTACTTTACCGCAAAAGTTGCCCATGTCTTACTACGTTGTTTAAAAAGTTAACCGTGTTTCACAAAATGCGCGGGGCAAGCAGGGCGACACCGTACGCAACGTACAAGGAGTGTCCCCAGCTGCCGGCACAAAAGGAACGTCCCCAAGTGCCGAGCCGCAGCTATAGCAGCCCAAAGTGCTTCGCGGCGTTGTAGATCCCGTCGTCGTCCACGGCGGACGTCACGTAGGTCGCCGCGGCCTTCACGGTATCCTGCGCATTACCCATGGCCACGCTTGTGCCCACGGCGGAAAACATCGACAGGTCGTTCTCGCCGTCGCCAAAGGCGATCGCCTCGCTCGCGTCGATACCCAGCCGCTCCAGCGTCGCCGCTACGCCCAAGTCCTTGCCGCCGTTGGCCGGAATAATGTCGCAGAACAGATCGCACCAGCGCGTGGTGAGCGAATGCGACACGGCGTCGGTCACGATATGCTCGTCGGCCGGATCCACAAAGGCGCAGAACTGGTAGACCGGCGCATCGAAGGCATGCTCAAACGGCTCCTCGTGGTAGACGATTCCCGCGTTGCTGCCGGCCGTCACCACGCGCTCGGACAGGCGGTTCACAAACGAGTTCTCGCCCTGCATGCACAGCGAGTCATAGCGCCCCTGCGCCACCTGGCCCACAATCACCGCGACGTCGTCCGGGTCGATCGGGCAACTGCGGTAGACGCCCTTGGCATCAAAACAGTGCTGGCCCGAAAGCGTAATGTACGCATCCCAGCCCAAGTCGAACAGCCAGTCCGGCATCTGGTAGGTCGGGCGACCCGTGGCGATCACGCACGCAATCCCCTGTTCGCGAAAGCTATCGAGCACCTGCTGCGCCGACGCCGGAATCCGGTGGGTCTTAAAGCTCAGCAACGTGCCGTCGATATCGAAAAACGCAGCCTTGATCATCCTCGCCTACTCCTCGCCCTCGAGCTTCTCGCTCGCCTCGAGCCACGCCATCTCTAGCTCGTCCATGGCGGCGTGGGCCTCGTCAATCTTTGCCTGCTGCTCGCCAAGCACCGTGTAATTGGTGGGATCGACCTGGGCCATGGCGGCCTCGGCCTCCTCCACGCGAGCGCGCTGCGTCTCCATCTTGCGCTCGAGCGAGCTCACCTCGCGGCGGAGCTTCTGGCGTTCGGCGTTGGAAAGACCGTTGGGCTGCCCGCTCGTCTTAGGCTTTTCGGCCGCAACCGCTGCGGCACCGGTGTCGAACGTGCCGGTCTTGGCACTCGGCGCGCCCACGGGCTCGCCCTCGGCGGTGGCGTTGCACAGGCGCAGGTACTGGTCGACGCCGCCGGGCATATGCGTCAGATGGCCATCGAGCAGTGCCCACTGCTGGTCGGTCACGCGCTCCATCAAAAAGCGGTCGTGCGTCACCAGAATCAACGTGCCGGGCCAGCCATCGAGCAGGTCCTCGACAATCGCGAGCATATCGGTATCCAGGTCGTTGCCCGGCTCGTCCAGGATAAGCACGTTGGGCTCGTCCAGGATTGTCAGCAGCAGCGACAGGCGACGGCGCTGGCCGCCCGAAAGGTCGCCGATGCGGCTCCAGAGCTGCTGCGTCGTAAAGCCCAGGCGCTCGCAAAGCTTCTCGGGAGAGGTCTCCTTGCCGTCGATGACGTAATACTTCTTATAGTTGCTGAGCACCTCGCGGATCGTGTCGCCCATGTAGGGCTCGAGCTCCTCGAGCTGCTGCGATAGCACGCCAAAACGTACCGTCTGGCCGATCTTCACGCGGCCGCGCAGGGGCGCGATCTTGCCCTGGATCACGTCGAGCAGCGTGGACTTGCCGGCACCGTTCTCACCCAAAAGACCATAGCGGTCGCCCGCGCCGATAAGCCAGGTCACGTCGGAGAGCACCTGCTTGGGCGCGCCGTCGGTATCCGCATAGCCGGCGTCCACGTCGATCACGTCGATGACCTGCTTGCCCAGGCGGCTCACCGCCAGGCGCTTGAGCTCCAGCTCGTCGCGCACGGGCGGCACGTCGGCGATGAGTTCGCGAGCGGCATCCACGCGAAACTTGGGCTTGGTGGAGCGCGCCTGGGCGCCACGGCTCAGCCACGCGAGCTCCTTGCGTGCTATGTTGCGACGACGCTCCTCGGTAACTGCGGCCATGCGGTCGCGCTCCACGCGCTGCAGGATGTATGCCGAGTAGCCGCCCTCGAAGGGATCGACCTGGCCGTCGTGGACCTCCCACATGCTGGTGCAGACCTCGTCCAAGAACCAGCGATCGTGCGTGACCACGAGCATGGCGCCCTGACCGCGCTGCCAGCGGGCCTTTAAGTGACGCGCGAGCCAGTTGATGGTGCGCATGTCCAGGTGGTTGGTGGGCTCGTCGAGCATGAGCACGTCGTAGTCGCCGATCAGCAGGCGCGCAAGGTCCACGCGACGGCGCTGACCGCCCGAAAGCTCGCCCACCGTGCCCTCCCAGGGCACATCGCTAATGAGACCGGCGAGGATCTGGCGCGTACGCGGACTCGAGGCCCACTCATACTCGGGCGTGTCGCCCACGACGGCATGATGCACGGTATCGGTGTCGACAAGTTGGTCCTTTTGGCCGAGCAGACCGATCGTGGTGCCGCGGCGATGCGTCACGCGGCCATCGTCGGGCTCCAGCGTGCCGGCGAGCACGCTCAGCAGCGTCGACTTGCCGTCGCCGTTTTTACCGACAATACCAATGCGGTCGCCCTCGCCCACGCCGAGCGTCACGCTATCGAAAATATGCTTGGTGGGAAACTCTAGGCTGATGGAATCGCATCCCAAAAGAATCGCCATATGCCCTGCTCCTTCGTAGAAATTCAACGTTGTCCATGATAGCAGCGAGCCCCACCCCAAACCACCACGAAGGTGCCTGTCCCCTTTGTGGTGGTCGCTTCGGTCGCAGAGCAAAAAGGCGGGCCATCTCCCGCAAGAGATGACCCGCCCCTCCAATCAGTCCCGTGGCGACCGTGGCCGCCACGGGCCTCAAGCATGTCCCGGACTAGGAGAACATGCCGGTGAGGTAATCATTCAGCCGCTTATCCTTGGGCCGTTGGAAAATCTCGTCGGTCTCGTCGTACTCGACCATATCGCCCATGTAGAAGAACGCCGTGCGGTTGGACACGCGCGACGCCTGCTCCATGTTGTGCGTCACGATGACGATGGCACGGTCGGCAACGATTGACGACATAAGGTCCTCGATCGCCAGCGTCGAGATGGGGTCGAGCGCCGAGCAGGGCTCGTCAAACAGGATCACGTCGGGGTTGAGCGCCAGCGTGCGCGCGATGCAAAGACGCTGCTGCTGGCCGCCCGAAAGCGCGTAGGCACTCTTGTCGAGCTTGTCCTTGACCTCGTCCCACAGCGCCGCGCCGCGCAGACTCTCCTCGACCATGCGGTCGAGCTCGTCACGGTCGGTGATGCCGTGGCGCTTAGGCGCAAACGTGATGTTGTCGCGAATGGACTTGCGGAACGGGTTGGGCTGTTGGAACACCATGCCAATGGAGCGACGCAGCTCGTAGGTGTTCTCGGTCTTGGTATTCACGTTGCGCCCGCGGTAATTGATTTCGCCCTCCACGCGGCAGCCGCGAATCTCGCGATTCATCAGGTTGAGGCTACGCAAGAAGGTCGACTTGCCGCAGCCCGAAGGCCCGATGAGCGCCGTGATCTCGCCCTTGTGAAAGTCGAGCGACGTATCGTGCAGCGCATGGTGGTCGCCATAGTACACGTTGACGTCCTTGGTGGAGAGCACGACCTCGTCGCTCACGGCCCTGCCGCTCACGCGCACGCGTTTTTCGCTCTCCCCCACACTCGACAGAAAGTCCTGGGTCTCGGACGTGGCCGCCTCGGTTGCGGGCGTTGCATTCATCTCGCTCATTCGGCCGTCATCTTCCTTGCCAGTTGCTTGCCCACGATACGGGCAACTATGTTAAACAGCAGCACGCAGATCATCAGCAGTGCAGCGGTGCCCCAAACGATCTGCTGGGCCTCGGGGCTGCCCTCGCCGTAAATCTTGTAGATGTGCACGGCGAGCGACTCACCGGGGCGGAACACGTTCCAAGCGCAGGTGGGGCTCGACAGGTTAAAGCTCAAGAAGTTCAAACGCACCGGCGAGCTCATGCCCGAGGTAAAGAGCAGTGCCGCGGCCTCGCCAAACACGCGGCCGGCCGAAAGCACGATGCCGGTCACGATGGCAGGCATGGCCTCGGGGATCAGGATGTGCAGCGTGGCCTCCCAGCGGGTAAGGCCCATGGCCAGGCACGCATCGCGCTGGGCCTGCGGCACGTCCTCGAGCGCCTGCTGGATCACGCGCACCAGGATGGGAATGTTGAACATGGTGAGCGCGACGGCGCCGGAGATGATGGAGTACTTCCAGCCCAGCTGCACCGAGAACACCAGGAAACCGAACATGCCGACAACGATGGAAGGCAGCGAGGACAGCGTCTCGATGGCGGTGGAAGCGATGTCGCGGATGGGACCGTTCGGCGCGTACTCAACCAAAAAGACCGCGCCGCCCAGGCTGATGGGCACCGAGATGATCAGGGTGATCAGCAGCAGATAGAACGAGTCAAACAGCTGGTAGAGCACGCCGCCCTGGGTTCCGTTGGCGCGCGCGGGCTGCGTGAGGAAGCCCGGCTGGAACAGCGTCGAGATACCCTCGAACAGGATATAGGCCACCATGGAGACGACGATGAGCATGACGATGGCGATGATTGCCGTCAGCACGCCCGTGGCGATGCGATCCTGCTTTTGGACGCGCCCGAGTCTCGCCTCGTCGATATGGATGCGCGTGCTAGCCACGAGCCTTCGCCCCCTTGCGGCCGATAATGTGGATGATCAGGATGAAGATGAGGCTCATACCCATCAGCAGCAGACCGAGCGCCCACAGAACATCGTCCTGGGCCGAACCCTCGGCATAGACCGCCATGGACGTGGTGAGCGTGGTGGTGATGGTCGAGGCCGGCGACAGCAGCGACGTCGGCATGGCCTCAATACCGCCGATGACCATGCGCACGGCGAGCGTCTCGCCAAAGGCGCGCGTCATGCCAAGGATGACCGCAGTCATGAGCGACGGCATGGCGGACTTGAGCACCACGTGCCAGATGGTCTGCCAGCGGGTGTAGCCCAGCGCGAGCGAGCCCTGACGGTAGCCGTCGGGCACGGCGCGCAGGCCATCGACCGAAAGGGTGGTCATCGTCGGCAGGATCATGACAGCCAGCACGATGGCGCCGGGCAGGATGCCCAGACCCGTGCTCACGTGGAAAACGGACTTCATAAGTCCGACGACCACGTGAAAGCCAATCAGTCCAAAGACGACCGAGGGAATGCCGGTCAAAAGCTCAATAAGCGGCTGAAAGACCTTGGAACCAAATTTGGGTTGGATCTCGACCGCAAAGATGGCGGAGCCGATGGCGATGGGCAGCGCGATGAGCGTGGAGAGCACCATGACCGCAAACGAGGTGACGATCAGGGGCAGAGCGCCGGTATAAGGCAGGCCGTTTTCGGCTGTGTTGGCCAGGTCCCACTTGGTACCGGTAAAGAACTCGACGACCGAGACGCCGTCCTTGAGAAAAGCCGAGAGGCCCTTTTGGGCGACCATGAAGATAAGCGCGGCAACGACAAGCGTCACGAGCGCTACGCACGCGCCCGTGACGCCTAGACCCACGTTCTCAAGGTCGCGCTTTGGCAGCTGTTTTGCCATTGCAAACCTTTCCGGGGGCGATTACTTATTTAGCAGAGACCTTGCCGCTGGCGTCCTTGACGACCTTCATGGCAGAGACGGGGATAAAGCCCTGCTCCTCGACGAGCTTGCCCTGGACGTCGTCGGAAAGCATGAACTCCAGGAAGGCCGTGGTGGCCTCGTCGGCGTCCTTGGAGCAGTACATGTGCTCGGTAGCCCAAATCTGGAAGGAGTCGTCGGTGACGTTTGCGCTCTTGGGCTCGACGCCCTCGACCTTGATGGCGTTGAACTTGGAGTCATCGAAGTGCGAGAAGTCGAGGTAGGAGATGGCGTTATCGGTGCTGCCCATCTGAGTCTGGACGTCGCCGGACTTGTCGAGCTCGGCGTCGCCCTTAAAGTCGACTGCCTCGTCGCCAAAGACGGCAGCCTCGAAGGTGGCGCGGGTACCGGAACCGGCCTTGCGGTTGAGAACGACAATCTTGGCGTCGTCGCCGCCGACCTCCTTCCAGTTGGTGATCTGGCCGGAGAAGATGCCCTTGAGCTGCTCGAGGGACAGGTCGTCGACCTTCACGTTCTTAGAGACGACGGGACCCATGCCCACGACGGCGACCTCGTGGTCGACGAGGTTCTTGACCTGGTCGGCCTCGAGCTTGGTCTCGGCGAAGACGTCGGAGTTACCGATGGTGACGGTGCCGGCGGCAACAGCGGTCAGACCTTTGCCCGAACCGTTGCCCGAGCCGGAGACGGAGACGTCGGGGTTGGCATCCATGAACTTCTCGGCAGCGGCCTCGACGAGAGCCTGGAACGAGGAGGCACCGTCGTAGGTCACCTCGCCGGAGACGGACTCGGCAGCAGCGGCGCTACCCTTGTCGGCGGCGTCGGATGCGCCTGCGCCGCCGCAGCCAACGAGACCGAGACCGACGATGCTGGCAAGACCACCAGCAAGGCCGAGGAACTGACGACGAGAATAAGCCTGATCGAGCATGATCTTCCTTTCATACATGCAACTCGCGGGCACCCTGCCCGCTTTGCTGTTTGGAAAGATACGACCCCGACCGGGCAGCACCCGCGCCAACTGCGGTTTCTTACGGGCATTTGATAAACCCTTACCGCAAGCGCGGCAGGGCTTTACAAACGAATAACAATCCCGCTGACATGCATGGCCCGCCTTTTACACCAATAAAAACAAAGTTGCGGTGAAATAGTTCCTGTTTGGCCATCAAAAGGCCCATTCTAGGAACTATTCCACCGCAACTTAGATTAGGAAACCGCGTAACCTTAAAGCTCAAGTTCGTTGAGGCGCAGGATGGCCACGATGTAAATCTTGAGCGCTTGCTTGAGCTGCTCCTCGTTGGCGCACTCGTTGGGGCCGTGCATCTGGCCGCCCCATGCGGGCAGCTCCAGGCCGGTCTCCTCGGGGCCAAACGAGACGGCGCGGGCAAAGTTGCGCGCGTACGTGCCGCCGCCCATGGCAAAGGGCTCGGCATGCTTGCCCGTAAACTCGTTATAGGTATCGATAAGCGCCTTCACGGCCGGATCGTCGGCAGAGACCGAGAACGGCAACTTTGCACGACCCACACGGCACGTCACGCCAAAGCGGTCCACGAGCGGCTCGAGTTGCTCGCAGATGGTATCGGCACTGGTGCTATCGGGGAAACGCACGTCAATGACCTGCTCGATGTGGCCATCCGCCACACGGATGACGCCGGGGTTGCAGGTGAGCGGGCCAAACGCGGGGCTCGTCGCGTCGATGCCCAGGCCGCGGCCATAGGCGTCCGCATGCACAAAAGCCAAAAACTTGACAAACTCGTGCTCTGCAGGCGTCAGCAGGCGCTCGCCACGGGCACCAAACGCGTCCTCGGCCTCGCGCAGATACGCCACGATAAGGCCGACGGCATTGATCGTTCCCTCGGGCATCGAGGCGTGACCGCCAATACCGCGGGCAAAAATCTGCGCATGCCCGTTATCGAGCGTCGTGATCTCCAGGCGGTCGGCGTTCTCGACCGGTGCCGGCAGCTCATCGGCGGCAATCGCGAGTTCGCAGATAGACTGCGACGGAATGGCGTTGCTCGCCTCGGCACCGCTCCAGGACACGATGCGCCCGCCGTCGATCTTGGGGCTCACAAACGTCGCCCCAAACTGGCCCTTCTCGGCATTGCAAACCGGGAACTCGGCATCGGGCGTAAACAGAAAGTCGGGGTCTGCGTGGTTCTCCAGATAATGGTGAACGTCGGACATGCCCACTTCCTCATCGCAGCCCAGCAGCGCACGGAAGGTATAGCGCGGCACAATGCCGTGCCTGAGCAGATAAGCACCAGCGTAGAGCGACAGCACCGCCGGACCCTTGTCGTCGATCACGCCACGGCCGAGCAGCCAGCCCTCGCGGCGCTCCATCGCAAACGGGTCGGTGTTCCAACCGGGGCCAGCGGGTACCACGTCCACATGGCAGATGGTCGCGAGCTGCTTATCGCCGCGGCCCGGAATATCGGCGATTCCCACAAAGCCCTCGTCATCGCTCGTCTGGTAGCCGAGCTTCTGCGCGATGCCGAGCGCGCAATCGAGTGCGTCACGGACCGGGCGGCCAAACGGCGCGCCGGGCTCCGCATCGGCAGCAACGGCCACGGACGGATAGCTCACCAGCTGCTCGATATCGGCGACGACATCCTCCCAGACCTCGTCGACATACTCGGCGACGCTCTGCTCCACCTGATTCATGGACGACCTCCTTAGCAATGAGCGACGGGCACGCCCGTCCCTCACATCACGTCATTAGATAGCGAAAAGTTTAGCAAGCTCGGCCACCGAGTGCACCACCGCATCGGCACCCGCAGCCTCGTGCTCGCCCGGCGCCGCCGCGCCCGAATAGATGCCAATGCACGGCACGCCCATCGCGTGCGCGCCCTCCACATCGTTAAAGCGATCGCCGATCATCACGGTATCGTCGGCCGTCGCACCGAGCGCCGCCAGGGCATCGCGGACCGAATCGGCCTTGGTCTCGCGTCCCTGCGGCGGATTCATGCCAACCACCGACTCAAACTGAGAAAGCTCGAGCTCACGCACCATGTCGATACACTTTGCCTCCATGCGCGACGTCGCCACGGCCATACGCTTGCCTTGGGCGACCAACCCATCCAGCAGCTCGGGGATCCCATCGAACACGGGGTACTCCTCCGGCCCCAGCTCATCAAAAAATGCGCGGTACTCGTCGGCCACCACAAGCGACTCCTCGCGCGAAAAGCCGTAAAAGTCGTGAAAGCTCTTCCACAGGGGCGGCCCGATCATACGGCGCAGATCACCCATCTGCGCCTCCGAAAACCCGCGCGCAGCCAGCGTCTTGCGCGTCGAGGTCATCACCGCCCGGCCCGTATCTGCCACTGTGCCGTCAAAATCAAACAACACGACCGGCCGTTTGCCTATCTCCAACGCCTCCATCGGCATTCCTCTTCCCCAGTTGACGATTTCCACACCGATACTTCAAACTGTTGACTATTCAACAATTGAACCTAGCAATGTGGAACGACTCTACTATACTTGTCGCACTTTGCTCTCAGAAGGCGGCGCGCAAGCGTCCCAACGAAAGGTGCAATTATGTCTTTTGCCATCATAACCGACTCCACGTCGGACATCTCCCCCGCCCGCGCCCAAGAGCTCGGCATTTACGTGATTCCGCTGCATGTGATTATCGAGGGCGAGGACCTGCTCGACCAGGTGCAGATTACCGCCGAGGAATACGTCGCGCGCATGGCCGGCTCCGAGCAGCTGCCGCACACCTCGCAGCCGAGCGCCGGCGAGTTCAAGGCACTCTTTGACCGCGTGCTCGCCGACGGCCACGACAGCGCCATCTTTATCTCGCTGTGCAGCGAGTGGTCCGCCTGCTATGCCAACGCCAGCCTGACGGCCGAAACGCACGAGCTCGACGTTCGCTGCATCGACTCGCGCACCGGCTCGGGTGCCGAAGGCCTGCTGGTGGAGTACGCGCTGGCCATGCGCGAGGACGGCCGCAGCCTGGACGAGACCGAGACGCAGATCCGAGCGACGCTGCCCGACGCCCACCTGCTGCTGATTCCCCGCACGCTCGAGAACCTCGTTAAGAACGGCCGCGCGCCCAAACTCGCCGGCCAGCTCACGCAGATGCTCAACATTCGCCTGGCCGTTTCGCCGGAGTGGAAATCGGGCGAGATCAAGGCCATCAAAAAGGGCCGCGGCGCCAAGCGCATCGTCGCCAACACCATGGCCGATTGCCTCGCATTTTTGGCCGAGCATCCGGGCTCCAGCGTGCGCGTACTCACGACCGGCGCCGCCGAGGAGCAGGAGCTCGTCAGCCAAGCGCTCACAGGCCAGGACTACGCGGACGCCGGCACCGGCCCCATCGGCTGCACCATCGCCACCCACGTAGGCGTCGACGCCATCGCCATCAGCTACTGCCCCCGCTACCAGCCCATCCACTAGGGGCACCTTTACCACTTGCGGTGGAATAGGGACTGTTTTTTGGCGTATGGCCACAAATCAATCCCTATTTCACCGCAACTTCTTTTGCTGAGCCATCCATATACAAGATATGCTGACGATCGGCGCATTCCCAGCTGTTTAGGGGAGCTTCGACTAGCCCCTAGCGGTACCCGGTGGGCAAAAAATGGCAAATATGAGTACTGTCATAAATTTAGTAACAGCAAAATTTCGCTGAAATTGCCCGCTCCCACCGATTTCAAGCTCCATAAAGCCCCGAATCGTCGTGTTTAGGGGGGGGGTGAATATACTAAAACTCAGTCAATTGGTCTTAGATACTTCTCAAATGATATGAGACTAACCGGGCAACAGTACTCATATTTGCCATTTTTTGCCCACCGGGTCTGAATGAGGTCCGCTCTTTACGCCTCCGGCTACCCATATGACCGCAAACCCTGATTATCAAGGGCCGTCGCGCGCCTTGGCATCGACCGAAAGCCGCTCGCAGAATAATCCCTTGCCATTAGCAAACTTGAATCGAAATTACATATCCCAAAAAGCCGTAATGCCGTACCCTCGTCTCAACAACTCCAATACAAGGACGGCATTCAAATGGGCAACGCCATGCATCAATACGCCCTCTTTGGGACCGCACAATTTAAATACGATCAGACGATCACACATATATCGGACCAACACCGACAAATCGTCATTTGCAACAACGGTTCAGACGTACGCTACGCAACGCTAGAAGAGTGGGAAGAAGCTGGCGCTTTGTTCGATGAACGAGCACAAATCGAGGGCATCGTCACCAGCGCGAGCCCAGCACGCGATAAACTCGAGCTCTTTCGCAGTCTCTTTACCGGGCGCAAAGATGTTTACGCTCATGGATATCGCAGAAAGGACGGGGGCATTGGCTATACGCCTGCTTGTGCTAATGAGTGGGAGCCAGGAATTTGCCCCAAAGCAGCCCATCAAAGAGTTAAATGTGTAGAATGCAGCAATCGCGTCTTCCCGGAATTAAGCGATGCCGCAATCATTGCTCACTTTAAAGGCAACGATGACCGGTTCCGCGATGTCCTCGGGCAATATGTTCTCGATAGGAACTGCAACACGAAAGTTCTCGTCATCGATTTTGACAAAGCGGACTGGAAAGAGGCAACAAATGCCGTACGGCTTGTTGCAATACGACGGGGCATTAACGCCGCCGTTGAGCGCTCAAGGTCCGGCAACGGCGCCCACATCTGGTTTTTCTTCCTCGAGCCAATCAGCGCAAAGGCTGCCCGAGAGTTTGGAAGTTGCCTCATAACCGAAGCTGCGGCGCATAATAAGACAATCACGTTCGAGGCCTTTGATCGAATGCTACCCGCTCAGGCCACTATTCCCGATGGAGGCTTCGGAAACCTCATCGCACTCCCCTTTCAAGGCAAGGCGCAACGTGAAGGAAACAGTGTATTTGTAGACGAACAATTCAAGCCCTTTCCCGACCAATGGCTCTATCTATCACAAGTCCAGCTGATTCCGCGCTCGACGGTGCAAGATCTGATTGAGGCCCCTGGAAACAACCCACACGGACCAGCAACAACTACGGTGGCAAACAAGGGCAAACGGTATGCCCAAAGACCACGAAAGCGACTACCACTCACATCGCGGGACTTTCCCTCATCGCTGCCCGTTATTCAAGCCGATATGCTGTACATCCCCGAGAAGTCTCTGAGTCCAGCAGCTCAAATGGAAATCCGCGGACTTGCGACATTTGCCAATCCGGCATTCTATCGCGCGCAGTCCATGCATCAATCAGTATTCGGCAAACCGCGACTCATAGACCTTAGCGAACTGAGAGATGGTCATGTTGCAATTCCCCGGGGCTGCAAAACTCAACTTGAGCGGCTAGTTCAAGAGACCGGCGTTACCGCCCACTATTCAGACGAGCGCAAATCGGGCAATCCGATTGTTATGGCATTTAAAGGAGTCCTTCGCCCTGAGCAGCAAATCGCCGCTGATCAGATGCTCATATACGAAGACGGAATCATGTCCGCGCCGACAGGCTTCGGTAAAACAGTCGTCGGAGCTTATCTTATTGCATCCATTGGTCTTCCAACGCTCGTCATCGTTCCCAAAACCGCACTCATAACCCAATGGAAATCCCAGCTCGAGCGATTTATCGACATTACGGACAACAGGGAGCCCGTCCGAACCCCAAAAGGACGAATCAGCAAAAGGCAGCCTCCGGTCATCGGACAAATAGGAGGAGGCAAAATGGCCGTAAGCGGCCTCGTCGACATCGCTTCGTTCCAGTCGTTATCTGGCAAAGACCGTCAAACCGGAGAGCCGATAGTTAAGGGCCTTGTTCGTAATTACGGCCTCATTATCTGCGACGAATGCCACCATGCCGCCGCACCACAGCTCGAGCTTATTCTCAAGTCCGCCCCGGCCAAATACGTATACGGCCTTTCTGCGACGCCCGAACGATCCGACGGCCTTACGCGGGCGCTCTCCATGCTCTGCGGCCCGCTCCGTTATGTTATCGATCCAAAAGCGCAAGCGATTCAGCAGGGCATCCAGCGCATCGTACGGCCTCGTTTTACTGGAATTCGACTACCCGCCTACGAGCCAGGTGCAAGCTTCAATCAGATTCTCGACCTGCTGTGCACGCATGCAGCTAGAAACGAATTGATTGTCAACGACGCTATTGAAGCTGCGTCAAACGGCCGGCATCCGCTCGTGCTGACTAAAAGGAAAAAGCATGCCGAGGAGCTGTTCGGGATGCTCAAAAACCAAGGACACGAACCCGTTCTCCTGACCGGGGAAATCGACGCCAAAGAAAGAAAAACGATACTGAGCAGTCTTCCCCGCTTCGAGCATGAACATCGAATCATCGTCGCCACCGAAAGCCTTTTGGGCGAGGGCTTCGATCTGTCCTACCTTGACACTCTACTCATTGCCACGCCGATATCGTGGGACGGCAGCATCACGCAGCAGGCAGGCAGGCTCCATAGAAGCCACGAGGGCAAGCGACGGGTTGAGATATTCGACTACGTTGATTTATCTATACCCATGCTCGCCCGCATGTACCAGAAGAGACTCAAGACCTACGCCAAGCTCGGGTACGAAGTCTACGTGACCGGAGGCAGCGAGCAGTCCGATCAAAACATTCTCATAGAACCGGCTAATGCCGTAGAGACTCTGGTTGAAGACATCGTTGGCGCCGCTAAGAGCATCTTCATTGCCGCGCCCTACGCATCCGCCGCCTGCCTCGCAAAGCTCGGCGATGCAATCAAAGGTGCCACTGCCCGAGGGATTGCTCTTGAGTTTTTCATTGCCTCGACTCCGCGCGAAGATGCAAGCGAGACTTTGGCAAAAATGAACGTCGAGCATGCCATTAGAGCAGAAGGACGTTTGTGTGCAGCGATAATTGACGAAGAAACTATCTGGTACGGAACGATCCCGCTACTAGCTTTCCCCAAGAAAGAAGACTGCAGCATCAGGTTCAAAAACAGCGAGATCGCAGCGGAGCTCTTTGACGAAATCAACCACAAGGGAAAGCCAGATGCCACGTCAACAGGCAGGACATCCCCACCACTTGCGGTGGAATAGGGACTGTTTTTGGCTTATCAGCCGCAAATCAATCCCTATTCCACCGCAAATTATGAGCGGGCAATCAGCCCTGCGGGCCCTGGAACAGTTCCTCATGCGAGCCCATTCTGACCAGCCGGATCACAGGATTAGTCTTATGCGGCAAGTACAGAACGACCACATCGACCAAGCCATCGGATAGATGGAAATCGATGTGGCCGTTGTAATTGCCGCCCGGGTTTGAAAGCTCATGGGCGCCATATTCCGCGGGAAGCGAGCCGCGAGCTGCAAGTTCTGCGACTGCTGCCTTAAACTCGGTTTTTAGCTGCGGATGGATGCGCATCGTCCGTTTGTAATCCGCCTTAAACTGAGTCTCGACTTTAATCTCAAACATCGCTAGCCCTCATCGAGGAACGATATAAGCTCATCAGCGTTATTGAATGACGGGCTATCGTCCGGCAAAATCCCCAACTCATGAGCCTCGGCAATCACCATGGCGCGCCTCGTCGCCTCGTTGGGAACTTCGGGCCGACCCACGATCTCAAAAGGAATCTTTCGCTGATTTACCAGCTGCCGAACAGCAAGGTTGAGATACGAATTGAGACTCAGGCCAACTGTATCCAAGAACTCAGTCGCCTGTTCCTTGAGCCCCTCTTCGATGCGAACCGTCGTAGGCTTAACCGTTGCAGTAGACATACGCGACCTCCTCGCTCTCGTCTTTTGCATCAGTATACCCAGTTTAGAAGGCAGACTGATGTTAAATAGCATCAGTCTGCCTTCTCATCACTACAACGACAGATGCGCTCGCCCTACATCAGCCCGCTCAGGGCGATATCGACGGCCTCGTTGAGGTCGTCGGTAATGTGCACCAACTCCGGATCGAGCGGACTGATCATACCGGCGTCCATCACCGGGCCGTTGAGCCAGTCGAACAGGCCCTGCCAGTACTCGGTGCCCACCAGCACGAGCGGCATGCGCTTGACCTTGTGCGTCTGCACCAGCGTGAGCACCTCGAACATCTCGTCGAGCGTGCCAAAGCCGCCGGGAAACACGATGGCGCCCGAGCTGTATTTGACGAACATGGTCTTGCGCACAAAGAAGTAACGGAAGTCCATGCCAAGGTTCACGTATTTGTTGAGCCCATGTTCGTGCGGAAGCTCGATACCCAAGCCGACCGACTTGCCGTTCACGCTCGCCGCTCCCCTGTTGGCCGCCTCCATGACGCCGGGGCCACCGCCGGTGATAACCGCCACGCCGCGCTGGGCGATTTTGCGACCGACCGTGCGAGCCGCCTTGTAGAGCGGATCTGTCTTGGGCGTGCGGGCACTGCCGAAGATGGTCACCGCAGGACCAAGCTCGGCAAGCGCGCCAAAGCCATCGACGAACTCTGCCTGAATGCGCAGCACGCGCCAGGGGTCGGTGTGCAACCAGTCGGTCGAGTCCTCGGGTGCCAGCAGGTTGGCGTAGGTGTTGTCCTTGGGAATCATGGGGCCGCGCATGACCACGGGACCGCGCCGGTACGTCTCGTCGTAAGCCGGCTCGCCCTCGACGTTCTCATTCTTAATCATGGGCACTCCTATCGAAAATAGAAACGGGCTGGGTCGACGCCATGCGTCAAACACCCGCCCGAACATCAACTATTCGATATGGTACCCACGATGCATCACGTGCTTGCAAAGCATCGGTCAGCGGTCGCGGCTCTTAGTAATCCACCGCCGCAGGACTGTTCATCCAGTCGCTCACGAACGCACCGTAACGGCCCTCGATAATGGCCTGGCGGGCACGCCGCATAAGGTTGAGCAGGTAGTAGATGTTGTGCATCGACAGCAGAATGCCGCCGAGCATCTCCTTCTGCGTGACCATGTGGCGAATGAGTGCGCGGCTGTAGCCGCCCGTGCACACCGGGCAGGTGCAGGTGGGATCAATGGGGCCGTCGTCGTGCGCAAAGCGCGCGTTGCGGAAGTTGAGGCGACCCTCACTCGAAAACGCCGTGCCCATGCGGCCGGTGCGCGTCGGTAGCACGCAGTCGAACATGTCGATGCCCACACCCACACCGCGCACGAGCGTCGTCGGGTTGCCGACGCCCATCAGGTAGCGCGGCTTGTGCTTGGGCATGTACTCGCTCACAAGCGGCGCCAGCGTCTCGAACATGGTCTCGTGGTCCTCGCCCACCGAATAGCCGCCGATGCCGTAACCCGGGAAGTCACCGCATTCCTCCAGATGGCGCAGCGAGCGTAGGCGCAGGTCCAGATGCATGCCGCCCTGGACGATACCAAAGAGCGCCTGGTCATCGCGGGTATGCGCCTTATAGCAGCGCTCGGCCCACATACTCGACAGCTCAACGGCGCGCTCAACGTAGGCGCGCGTGGCGGGATAGCCCGGGCACTGGTCCAGCTGCATGCAGATATCGGACCCGAGCTTCATGGCGATTTCCATGTTGTCCTCGGGCGTCCAGAACACGTGGCGGCCGTCGTAGTCATTGACGATAAAGCGCACGCCCTCGTCGGTGAGCTTGACGGCGTCGTTGTGGCTGAACACCTGGAAGCCGCCTGAATCGGTGAGGATGGGGCCGTGCCAGTTCATAAACTTGTGCAGGCCGCCCAGCTCGGCAATGGTGTCCTCGCCGGGACGCATGGACAGGTGATAGGTGTTGGCAAGCACGATCTGGGCGCCGAGCTGTTTGACGGTCTCGGTAGGAATACCCTTGACGTTTGCCTTGGTGCCCACGGGCATAAAGATTGGCGTCTCGATGTCACCGTGCGGGGTGTGCAGTACGCCGGCACGCGCGTGCGTCGTCGGGTCCTCGGCGATCAGGTCGAATTTAAAGAGGCTCTGGTCCATAAACTGGAACTCCTTGGTTGCGGTTCATACGCAAACCATTATACGGGCAACCCGCAAGGAGCACCGACTCGACAGAAACTGGCGCAAAGGAAACCTGCCCACTTACACCAATGCATCAGGATAAAAATGATCCGTTTTCCTCCGTCCCCAACGGATCATTTCCGACTGCCACAGCAACGCCGATGCTTTGTCAACGACAGCGAAAACCCGCCAGAGCGAGCAAGGTGCCTTGAAACAAGGCGGCATAGACCTTCTGGTCATGCCGCCCTCTTTGAATGACAAGTTGTCGCCCTGGCGACCGCGCAGCGTCGGCCCGTTACGGCGTTTGGTAAAACGCCGTAACTCTTAGGGCCGCTGGCCCATGCCGCCCTCGAGGGTGACGGTCTCACCGTTCATGTACTTAAAGTCGGGACCGCAGAGCTGAACGACCACGCGGCCGATTTCCTTCTCGACGTCGCCGTAGTGGCCTGCCGGCGGCATGTGGACGTTGGCCTTGAACGCCTCGGGATAAGCATCCTGGAAGTTCTCGAGCGCAGCGGTCCAAGCAAGCGGGCACACGATGTTGACGTTGATGCCGTCCTTGCCCCACTCGTTGGCTGCAACGCGAGTCAGACCGCGGATGCCCTCCTTGGCAGCGGCATAGCTGCACTGGCCGTAGTTGCCAAACAGGCCGGCGCCCGAGGCAAAGTTGACCACGGAGCCCTTGGTCTCCTTCAGGTGCGGATAGGCCTTCTGCATGTACAGATAGGTAGCATACAGACCGGAATAAATGGCCAGGTTAAACTGATCCATGGTGTGGTCGGCGATGGTCACACCCGAGGCGCTGGCCTGAGCGTTGTTAACGACGGCGTCGATGCGGCCGAACTCCTCAATGGCCTTGTCGATGACGTTCTGGACGACGGCCTCGTTGTCCTGACCAGCCGAGACATCGGCCTGAACAGGCAGAACCTTGACGCCGTACTCGGCCTCGAGGGACTCCTTGGCAGCCTCGAGCTTGGCAACGTTGCGACCGGTAATGACGAGGTTTGCGCCCTCCTTGGCAAAAGCGATATCGATGCCGTAACCGATGGAGCCAGCGGAGCCGTCCTTAAGCGTGGCCTTGCCGCCGCCGGTGACGATCACGGTCTTACCAGTGAAAAGTCCCATACAAAGTCCTTTCGAATCGCGACGGGCACGCCCG
>UQZH01000022.1 GCA_900545445.1 uncultured Collinsella sp.
GATGCTTTGGACATAGTCCATCAAACACCACATCCCCATTGTCATCCGAGCCGACTAGTCGCCAACTATAATGATCGACCCAGTCGTCTCCGTCATATATGGTGTCCATGAGCAACTTCCCGTCTAGAGAGAAACCTGTTTGAACATCGGGGCGCAAGACCGCAATCCATCTAGGACCCGCAGCAGCTCCGACCCAACGCACCACACGACAATTGTATATTGCGACTATTTTAGATCTACATGATCAGTTCGAGTTCGCAACAAGGCGATTATTGCAGCTAGGTTATATTTCATTTTCCACTTTGATGAGCCGTCGGCTCCAAATTCCAAAACCGAAGTCCACGGAGTCGATAATTTTATTTAAAAAGAAGGCCCCGAAAGGGGCCTTCGCCATCTTTATATCAGACAACCAGTCCGGTGTATCGCGCTTTGAACCCGGAAGGTCCGGGACTGCGGGCGAGGCATAAGGTTGGTCGCGAGTTCCGCACGCAAAGAAGGCCACTTAATGTGGCCTTCGTCTTGCGCAGGACTGTAGAGCAGGCAACCTTATGCCTCGCCCGCAGTCCCGGACCAACCAGCTTCAAGCCGCAGTTACGACAGCGCAATACCGCCGAGCCAGCCCCAACGCACGCCAGAGCCAGTGCCGTAGAACCCAATGAACGAGTCAAGCGACCTCGACGTGATGGCGCCCTCGTTACTCATAACGATGCCGCCGCCAACGTAGATGCCCACGTGGCCATAGATCAGGCCCGGTATGCCGGTGCCGCTATGCGATGAGTCGGCAACAATCATACCCACCTGCAGCGCCGAGCGGTCGGAGCTATAGCACCATGCGTTAAACATATCGCATGCGTTACCGCCAAAGTAGCCAACGCCGGCGTTACGGAAGACATTGGTAACCCACGCCGCGCACCAGTTCTGACCCGGCGAAGGCGTGGAGTAGCACGCGTTGACGACGGCCTGCTGTTTGCCCGAGCCGGCATTCTGTTGCGGGGTTCCGGGCGCATACGATCCGCCACCCGAGCTTGAACCACCCGAGTAGGAATTGTTCTTGTTCGCGGCAGCCGCGGCAGCGGCAGCCTTCCTAGCGGCCTCCTCAGCCTGGGCGGCAGCGAGGATCTCGGAATCGCGCTGAGCCATGAGCTCCTTGACGTCGTCGGAAAGACCGTTCAGCACGGTCTGGACTTCTTGCTGCTTGGCCTGCATATCCTGCATCTGAGCCGTCTGCTGGTCCTTGAGTTTTTCCAGGTCGGCCTTTTGTGCTTCGAGCTCGGTCTTCTGTGCGTCGAGCTCAGCCTGAATCGTCTGGATATCCTCGATGGCATCGCGGTCGCTCTTGTTGATCTTCTCAACGTAATGCGCGTTGGCGACGAGTTCCTCAAACGAGCCAGAGGCCAGCAGCAGCGACAGGATGTTCGTGCCGCCGGACTTGTAGCTGGCGGCCACGCGATCGGAAAGGTCGTTGCGCTTCTTCTTGAGCTCGGCCTTCTTTTCATCGATCTGGGCCTGCGTGCCGTCAATCTTGCCCTGGACATTCTCGATGTCGTTGAGGGTCTGGGCATTCTTGTTGGCCAGCGCCGCATACTCATTTGCGATGCTGTCGAGCTGGGCCTGAACCTCGTCGAGCTGGGCCTGGGCGGCATTCAGTTTATCGGTGGTTTCTTTGGAAGCCTCCGCCGCATGGGCGCGAGCGGGCAGGCCAAAAAGAACTGCCGCAGAAGCGGCGCCGAACAGGGCCTTGAGGGCAGTGCGACGCGAGAGCTCCTGGGAAAGGATGGAATCGCTGTTTGGTGACATATGTACTCCGTTACATGCTTATTTATATGTCGCTCAACTCATACATATTAGCGTACATATGGCGCGTCCCAACGATTTCCACGAACGGCAGGAAACTGCAAGGTCGGCGGCTCGTAAGCAAGTGCCAAAGATCAGGTTATGCGTACGCAAGCTCTTCTATGAGCACGTTAACATAGTCCTCTGCTTTTCCTACAGCGCACGATTTGGGCGTCCCTGCCTGCGCTATACTCCCCTGAAGAAGTGTTCCTGATTCGATAGGAGACTACATGTCCAAAGCACTCGACCCCAAAGACACCTGCGTCCTCGTTACCGGCGGCGCCGGCTTTATCGGCTCGCACACCGTCGTTCAGCTGCTCGAGGGTGGCTACCAGGTTGTCGTCGTCGATGACCTCTCCAACTCCAGCGCCGTTGCCATCGACCGCGTCAAGACCATCGTGGGCGACGAGGCCGCCAAGAACCTCACCTTCTACGAGGCCAACGTGCTCGACCGCGATGCGATGAACAAGATCTTCGATACCCACCAAATCGACCGCGTCATCCACTTCGCCGGCTTTAAGGCCGTTGGCGAGTCGGTGAGCAAGCCCGTCGAGTACTACCACAACAATATCGAGAACACCCTGGTGCTCATCGATGTCATGCGCAACCACGGTTGTAAGTCCATCATCTTCTCGAGTTCTTCGACCGTCTACGGCGATCCGGACAATCCGCCCGTCACCGAAGAGGACCCCAAGAAGCCCGCGACCAACCCCTATGGTTGGACCAAGTGGATGATTGAGCAGATCCTTATGGACGTCCACACCGCCGACCCCGAGTGGGACGTCGTGCTGCTCCGTTACTTCAACCCCATCGGCGCCCATCCGTCGGGCCTGATCGGCGAGGATCCCAAGGGTATCCCCAACAACCTGGTGCCTTACGTCGCCCAGGTCGCCGTGGGCAAGCTCGAGGCCGTTCAGGTCTTTGGCAACGATTACCCCACCCCCGACGGCACCGGTGTGCGCGACTACATCCACGTGTGCGACCTGGCATCTGGTCACGTTGCCGCCCTTAACTGGATGAACGGCAAGACCGGCGTCGAGATCTTTAACCTGGGCACCGGCACCGGTACCTCGGTACTCGAGGTCGTCGCCGCCTTCTCCAAGGCCTGCGGCAAGGAGCTGCCCTATGTGATTCGCGAGCGCCGCGCCGGCGATATCGCCGCCAACTGGTGCGATGCCTCAAAGGCCGAGCGCATGATGGGCTGGAAGGCTCAGTACAACATCGCGGATATGTGCCGCGATAGCTGGAACTGGCAGAGCCACAACCCCAACGGCTTCGCCGACGCCGAGTAGCAAAAACCTACATACCGCTCTTGCCCCGATCTCACGATGTGAGGTCGGGGCTTTTTCATGGCATGTAACCATTCGCCGAAAATCGACCAACTTTTTTATCTTGCCTGTACATGTTTAAACAACATGTTTTACAATAGGCATATCGAATCAGAACATCGGAGGCGGACTGCACACCCATCGGCAGGTCGACCCCACAACAAGAAGGTTGGTGAGCGCATCCATGGAGCGTGCAAGCGGCGTCCTTATGCCCGTCTCATCCCTGCCCGGACCTTACGGAATCGGCGGTTTTGGCTGGAACGCCTACGACTTCGTCGATTTCCTCGCCTCGTGCAAACAACATTATTGGCAGATTCTGCCCCTTACGACGACTAGTTACGGCGATTCGCCTTACCAGTCGTTCTCGGCCCGCGCGGGCAACCCTAACTTCATTGACTTTGCCGAGCTTATCGAGGCAGGGTATCTGGAGCAGCGCGATATCGATGGCGTGTATCTGGGATCCGACCCCAGCAATGTCGACTACGGCGCTATCTTTGGCGGCCGCCGTCAGATTCTCGACCGCGCCGCTGAGCGCTTTGCTGCCGACAAGCCGGCCGATTTCGACGACTTTATCCAGGCAAACGAGGACTGGCTCATTCCCTACTGCGAGTTTATGACCGTAAAGGAGGAGTGCGGGCTCAAGGCCTTTTGGGAGTGGCCCGAGGAGCTCCGCCGCCGCGGCGAGGCATCCAACAAGATCTGCGCCGCCCACCCCGAGCGCATGCTTTACCACCAGATGACGCAGTATTTCTTCGATCGCCAGTGGAGCCGCCTCAAGGCCTATGCCAACGAGCGCGACATCCTGATCATCGGCGACCTGCCCATCTACGTCTCGCGCGACTCCGTCGAGATGTGGGCCACGCCCGAGCTCTTTAAGATCGACGCCGCCGGCAATCCCGTCAGCGTCGCGGGAACGCCGCCCGACCAGTTCTCGGCCACCGGCCAGTATTGGGGCAACCCCATCTACGACTGGGACGCCATGGAAGCAGACGACTTCTCCTGGTGGGAAGGCCGCATCCGAGCCGCCCTCGACATGTACGACATCATCCGTCTGGACCACTTCCGCGGTTTCGAGGCATTTTGGGAGGTGCCGTTCTCCTCTCCCGATTCGTCATATGGTTCGTGGACGCAGGGACCCGGCCTCAAGCTCTTCAAGGTGCTCGAGGAAAAGCTCGGCACGCTTCCCATCATTGCCGAAGACCTGGGCTTTCTTACCCCTGGTGTCATCGACATGCGCGACACCACGGGCTTCCCTGGCATGAAGATCCTGCAGTTTGCCTTTGAGGGCACCAACTCGTACTACCTGCCGCACAACTACATTGCCAACACCGTCGCCTACGTCGGAACGCATGACAACGAAACGGCACGCGGCTGGTATGAGGGAACGGCCACCCCGCGTCAGCGCGAGCAGGCGGCCCTGTATACCCACCAGCAGGCAGGCGAGTCCATGGCCGATGCGCTCAACCGCACCATCGCCGCCAGCGTGAGCGATACCTGCATCTACACCATGCAGGACCTGCTCAATCTGGGCAACGAGGCGCGCATTAACACCCCCGCCACCCTGGGCGGTAACTGGACTTGGCGCATGCTTGATGGCGCCATCACCCGCGAACTCGAGCACAAGCTCACCGGCTGGACCGAGACCTACTTCCGCATCCCATCGGAAGCCGAAATCGAGCTTCCTCAATAGGAGCCACCGCGCCCGACCCCGCCCCACCGCGTGGACGCGACCGCTTTTCCCGCGCGAGGCCACTCCAATCCCCTCGCGCGGGCTTCTTTTGAATTTCTGACATGTCGTCAACTCGCCACAGGAGGAAACATGCCCCGTATCAATCTTGCGGATCTTGCCGAGCAGTCCTTTGGAACTTCACTCGAGCAACTCGATGACCGCCGCATTTACAAACTGCTGGTCAAGCTCGTGCAGGAGCGCTCTGCTGCCTGCCCACTCAACAATGGCAAGAAAAAGCTCTACTACATCTCTGCTGAGTTTTTGATTGGAAAACTGCTGATCAACAACCTGATCGACCTTGGCATCTATGCCGAGGTTAAAGACCAGCTCACCGCTGCCGGCCACGACCTCAACAAGATTGAGGAGTTTGAGGTCGAACCGTCGCTGGGCAACGGCGGCCTGGGCCGTCTGGCCGCGTGCTTCCTGGATTCCATTGCCACGCTGGGCCTTACCGGCGACGGTGTGGGCCTCAATTACCATTACGGTCTGTTCCGTCAGCGTTTTACCGACAACCAGCAAAAGGCCGTCCCCGACGAGTGGCTTAGCGAGCAGGACATCCTGATCGATGACGACCGCTCCTACACCGTCGAGTTTGGCGATTTTGCCGTCACCTCCAAGCTCGTCAACATCGATGTGCCCGGTTACGGCCAGCCCACCAAGAACCGCCTGCGTCTGTTCGACCTGGCAAGTGTCGACGACGGCCTGGTCCCCGGCAGCTCCATCGACTTCGACAAGACGAAGATCGCCAAGAACCTCACCTTGTTCCTCTATCCGGATGATTCCGATGAGCAGGGCCGCCTGCTTCGCATCTACCAGGAGTACTTCATGGTGAGCAACGCCGCCCAGCTCCTGATCGACGAGGCCGTCGAGCGCGGCAGCAACCTGCACGATCTGGCCGACTACGCCGTGGTCCAGATCAACGACACGCACCCCACCATGGTCATTCCCGAGCTCATCCGCCTGCTCACCACCGAGCACGACATCGAGTTTGACGAGGCCGTTACCATCGTGCGCTCCATGGTCGCCTACACCAACCACACGATCCTTGCCGAGGCGCTCGAGAAGTGGCCGCTCGCCAGCCTGCAGAAGGTCTCGCCCGCCATCGCCGACATCATCGTCAAGCTCGACGAGGTTGCCAAGGCCGAGCACGACGACCCGCGCGTCGCCATCATCGACGAGCACGACACCGTCCACATGGCCCACATGGACATTCACTTTGGCTTCTCCATCAATGGCGTCGCCGCACTCCACACCAAGATTCTGGAGGACACCGAGCTTCACCCGTTCTACGAGATCTATCCCGAGAAGTTCTCCAACAAGACCAACGGCATCACCTTCCGCCGTTGGATCCATGGCGCCAACCCCGCGCTCGCCAGCCTGCTCGACGATGTGATCGGCACCGATTGGCGCAGCACCGGCGACCTGAGCAAGCTCGCCGAATTCGCTAACGACAAGGATGTTCTTGAGCGCCTGGCCGCCACCAAGGCCGAAGCCAAGACCATCATGCGCCAGTTCATGGCGCTCGAGCAGGGCGTGACCATTCCCTCCAACGCCATCATCGACGTCCAGGTCAAGCGCATCCACGAGTACAAGCGCCAGCAGATGCTCGCGCTCTACATCATCTGGAAGTATCTCGACATCAAGAACGGCAACAGACCTAAGCATCCCGTCACCATCATCTTTGGCGGCAAGGCAGCACCTGCCTACACCATCGCCCAGGACATCATCCATCTGATTCTGACGCTGTCGCAGTGGATCGCCAACGACCCCGACGTGGCCCCCTACCTGCAGGTTGTCATGATCGAGAACTACAACGTCACCGCTGCTGAGCGTGTGATCCCCGCCGCCGATATCTCCGAGCAGATCAGCTTGGCCTCCAAGGAGGCGAGCGGCACCTCTAACATGAAGTTCATGCTCAACGGCGCTTTGACCCTGTGCACACTCGACGGCGCCAACGTGGAGATTGCCGAGCTCGTGGGCGACGAGAACATCTACACCTTTGGTGCCTCTTCCAAGCAGGTCGAGCAGCTCTACGCCAATGGCAGCTATAACGCCGGCGCGCTCTATCGCAAGCCCGGCATCAAGCTGCTGGTGGACTTCATCACCAACCCCGCCTTTATGGCGACCGGCAACGCCGAGCGCCTGCAGCGTCTGCACGACGACATCAAAGGCAAGGACTGGTTTATGGCCCTGCTCGACATTGAGGAGTACATCCAGACCAAGGAGCGCGTGCTGGCAGACTACGAGGACCAGGACGCTTGGATACGCAAGGCGCTGATCAACATCGCCAACGCCGGCACCTTCTCGTCTGACCGCACGATCTCCCAGTACAACGACGAGATTTGGCACCTGAGCTAATTTCGTTTCCTTTACCCATCCTCTTGAAAGCGGAGTCGCGGCAACGCGGCTCCGCTTTTTTGCCCGCGTGTTGCCCGTGGCCCGCCTCGACAAAATCGTCTCAATCTGTAACACCTACTCGGCCAAAACGGCCCTACCTGTTACAGATCAAGACAAACCGATCCTTTTCCCTAGGGTTTATCTCAATCTGTAACATCTAACGTCCGAAATCCGCCCTTACTGTTACAGATCGAGACAAATGGATAAGCCGGCTAAAACAATCTCGTTCTGTAACAGGTAGCTGCCGAAATCAGCCTCTCGTGTTACAGATCGAGATGAAAGGATAGGCAGCTCGATGCTGTCTCAATCTGTAACATCTAGACCCAATTTGGCCCTCCTCCTGTTACAGATCAAGACAAACCGGCAGATCAACGGCCCCAGCACAAAGAAAGGCTCCCCTCTCGCCTAGTGGACGGAAGGGGAGCCTTATATGTGACCACGGCAAAAGGATGGCAAAGCCGCAGTCGCCCAAAAGGAGGGCCTGATTGGATCGGGCCTAGATAAGGTTCTTGCCAGACACCTTATCGAAGAGATGGGTCGCGTTCTTCTCAAACTTGAACCAGATGGGGTCGCCCGCCTTGAGCGCACCCTTGGCCTCGAGATCGACGACGGGGATGATCAGGACAAACTGGCCGTCGGGAGACATCACATGAACGTGCTCGGTCGAACCCATGAGCTCGGTGACCTCGATGGTGCCCTGAAGCGCACCCTCCTCGCCCTTTTCGGCAAGCAGAATCTGCTCGGGACGTACGCCGGCCGTGATCTCCTTCACGTCGCCGCCGTCCCAATTAAGGGCGAGCTGAGCGCAGGTCTCGGGGGCCAGCGCGACATTCATGTCGTCGGTCTTGACGGTAAAGCCGTCGCCCGAGCGCACCAGCTGGGCATCGAAGAAGTTCATCTGCGGCACGCCGATAAAGCCGGCGACGAAGATGTTCGCGGGGTGGTTGAAGACCTCCTGCGGGGTGGCGATCTGCTGGACGACGCCGTCCTTCATAACCACGATGCGATCGCCGAGAGTCATGGCCTCGGTCTGGTCGTGAGTAACATAGATGAACGTACCCTTGATCTCGTGGCGCAGCTTGATGAGCTCGGCACGCATCTGGTTACGAAGCTTGGCGTCCAGGTTGGACAGCGGCTCGTCCATCAGGAAGACCTTGGGGTCACGCACGATGGCGCGGCCGATGGCGACGCGCTGACGCTGGCCGCCCGAAAGCGCCTTAGGCTTACGGTCGAGGTACTCGGTAATACCCAGGATCTCGGCAGCGGAGCGAACCTTGCGGTCGATCTCGTCCTTGGGGACCTTCTTGAGCTCAAGCGTAAACGCCATGTTCTCGTACACCGTCATGTTGGGGTACAGAGCGTAGCTCTGGAACACCATGGCGATGTCGCGGTCCTTGGGCGCCACGTCGTTGACGCGCTTGCCGTCGATGAGCACATCGCCCGAGGTAATGTCCTCCAGGCCGGCAACCATGCGCATCGTCGTGGACTTACCGCAGCCAGAGGGACCAACGAGAACGACGAACTCCTGGTCGCGAACGGTGAGGTTGAAGTCCTCTACAGCGAGCACGCCATCCTCGGTAACCTTAAGGTTATGCTTCTTCTCCTCGGTCTTCTTCTTTTTGCCAAAGAAGCCCTTCTTTTTGGACTCGGTGTTGGGATACACCTTCTGAACATGTTTGAGAACGATCTCGGCCATGTCTTTACCTTTCGATGTGCGGCGCCGCGCTGAGGGGCGCCGCAGAAACTTGCAAAACAGTTACGGCATCAGCCCTTGACGGCACCTGCCACCACGCCGTCGATGATGTACTTCTGGCAGAGGATGTACATGATGACGATGGGGATAACGACCATCATGATGCAGGCCATCATGGGGCCGAGCTCGACGTGGCCATAGCCGCCGCGGAAGTACTGGATCAAGATAGGAATGGTCTTGTACTTGGTGGAGTCGAGGGTGAGGTAGGGCAGCAGGTAGTCGTTCCAGACCCACATGGTCTCGAGAATGCCGACCGAAAGATAGGTGGGCTTCATGATGGGAAGGACGATTTTAAAGAACACCTGGACCGGGTTGCAGCCGTCGATCATGGCCGCCTCCTCGATCTCGAGCGGGATGTTCTTTACAAAGCCGGCGAACATAAAGACCGCCAGGCCCGCGCCAAAGCCCAGATAGATAAAGCAGATGTTGAACGGCGTGTTAAAGCCAATGCGGTCCGCCAAATTGGACAGCGTGAACATGAGCATCTGGAACGGTACGACCATCGAGAACACGAACAGGTAATAGAAGAAGTTCGAGATCTTGCTGTTGACGCGAACCACGTACCAAGCGCACATGGAGCAGCACACCAAGATCAGCACGACCGACGTGACCGTGATGATGAGCGAGTACATAAATGCCGAGGCAAAGCCCTGCTCGTTAAGGGCGTGCACGTAGTTTGCAAGGCCGTTGAACGTCTCGGGCGTGAGCAGATCGAATGCCGTGGTGGTGCTGATTGCGGTCGCTTTCTTAAAGGAATTGAGCGCAATCATAAACACGGGGTAGATCCACGCGAGCGACAGGATCGTAAAGAAAATCGAGAGCGCGCGGTTGATAACCTTATCGCGTTTCATTACTGCTGCACCTCCTTGGACCTCGTGGCCTTAAGCTGAATCATGGAGATGGCTACGACCAGGATGCAGAAGATAACCGCCTTGGCCTGACCGATACCCTGCCATGCGATACCGGCACGCGAATAGAACGTGTTGTAGATGTTCAGGGCGAGCATCTCGGTGGAGTGCGCGGGGGCGCCGCCGGTAAGGGCGAGGTTCTGGTCGAACAGCTTAAAGCCGTTGGTGATGGACAGGAACAGGCAAATGGTGATGGTCGGCATCAGGTTAGGGATCTTAACCTTCCAAAACGTCTGCCATGCCGTGGCACCGTCGACCTTGGCGGCCTCGATGTAGTCGGACGGAATGGACTGCAGACCAGCGATGTAGATGATCATCATGTAGCCGACCTGCTGCCACAGGGTCAGGATGATAAGGCCCCAGAAGCCGGCAGCGGAGTTAAGGGCAATGAGCTGGGCACCCACGTTGGAGAGCAGGCAGTTGATCAGAATCTGCCAGATGTAGCCCAGCACGATGCCGCCGATCAGGTTAGGCATAAAGAAAATCGTACGGAAGATGTTGGTGCCTTTGAGCGCCTTGCGGGTGAGCGCCTGCGCAATTGCCAGGGCGATCACGTTGATGAGCACCGTCGACAGGAAGGCAAACGCCACGGTAAAGAAGAACGACGTGGCAAACTGCGGATCGGACAGCGCGCGCACGTAGTTCGCGATACCGACAAAGTGCGCGTTGTTAATGGTAATAAACTGGCAGAACGAGAGATAGAAGCCCTGGATAAAAGGGATCACGAACCCGATCATAAACGCCAGGCACGTGGGCAGCATAAAGAGCGGCCACCAGCGCTTGAGTGCTTTGCCCATAGAAGGGTCCTTTCAATATGCAGGGGGCGGGCAAACCTACGTCTGCCCGCCCCCTGTCGCTAATCAGATAGCTTGGGCAGCAACTGCTTACTCGGAAGCAGCCTTCTCGGTCTTCCAGCCATCGACGAAGGCGTTCTTGACGCCGTCCCACTTGGTGTTGTCGGCAGCGTAGGCGATCAGAGCCTGCTTGAGGTTCTTCTTCCACTCCTCAGAGGGGATGTAGACGAAGTCCCAAGCGACGGTCTTCTTGCCGTCCTTGGCCATGGCAACGGCCTGCTGCGAGAAGACGTTGGTGGTCTCCTTGGCGCTCTTGAACGGAGCGGTCAGACCCATCTTGTCGGCGATGATGCTGGTCGGGGTGTCAGCGGTGACGCACCAGTACATGAAGTCCTCGGTGGCCTTCTGAGCATCCTCGGAAGCCTGGGAGCTCACGCACCAGTAGTTCTCGCCGCCGGAGCACAGGCCCTGGTTCTCCTCGCCGTCGACGCCGATGTAGATCGGCAGCATGCCGAGCTGGTCGTCGGTCATACCGGCCTTGGTGAGGTCAGCGTATGCCCAAGAGCCGTTCTGATAGAAGACGGCCTTGCCGGTTGCGAACTCGTTGGTGGCGTCGTCGCCGGTCTTGGAGGCAAGCTGCGAAGGATCGCAGGTGGAGTCGGTGATGTACAGGTCGAAAATCTGCTTGAAGTTGTCGAGATACTCGCCCTTGATCTCGTCGTCCTCCTGGTTGTGCTCCTTCTCGAACTCGTAGTAGAGCGGGAGGTTGGCGAGGTGGGTGGTGTAGCGCCAGCTGGAGGAGTCATCCATGCCGGCAGAAGTGAAGGCACCCTCAACGCCAAGCTCGTCCTTGCGGGCCTGGATGTCGTCAGCGCAAGCCTTCAGCTTGTCGAAGGAGTTGATGTCCTCGGCCTTGTAGCCAGCCTTCTCGAGCAGCTGCTTGTTGTAGATGATGCCGTAGCTCTCCTGGACCCAGTCGATACCCAGATCCTTGCCATCGGACTGCAGAGCCAGGGAGTCGTCAATGAGCTCACCGCGGAGCTTGGTATCGGACAGGTCGGCGCAGTAATCCTTCCAGTTCTTAAGACCGGTGGGGCCGTTGACCTGGAACAGGGTCGGAGCGGAGCTCTTGGACATCTCGGACTTGAGCTTCTCCTCGTAGGTGTTGGAGGCGGCGGTCACGATCTTGACCTCGACGCCCTTCTCCTCCTTGTACGCCTTGGCGATCTCCTTCCACTCCTTGTCGACCTCGGGCTTAAATTGGAGGAAGTAGACCTCGGCAGCGTCACCAGAAGCAGAGGAGCCGGAGCCGGCGGAGCCACCGCAGCCCACGAGACCCAGACCAAGAACCGCAGCCGCGGAACCAGCAAAGCCCAGGAACTGCCTTCTGCTCATTTCGTTCTTCATTACAATCCACCCTTTCACACCGTGGCGGCACCCTTTGCCGCCGCCTTCGGAGATTGGCTCGGGGACTTTGCCCCTTTTGCTGATTTGAACGATACGCTATTTGACTAGTTGTTTGAACAAGTATTACTAGAGCGGTAGAAAAACTTCGGTGAACGGTAATTTCAACTTGATACTTGACAAGTTTTGTATAAACAATTATTTGTTATCAAATGCAGCGAAAGCGCCCGGTCAAACCGATGCATCGTCGGTTTGACCGGGCGCTTTCGCTTTGAGGGCATGAGTCTCGTCAGGCTGCGAGCTAGCCGGCTATCGCTTGGAGTTGACGCGGTAATGGAAGATCTCGGGATGCGTGCGGGCATGCGTGACCTCGAACAAGATGCCGTCCGAGGTGTACGACTGGCTCTCCATGACGGCGACACAGTTGTATTTGCCGAGGTCAAGATAGCTGCAGTCCTCATCGTTGGCAAGCTCGACGCTCACTGTACGGCGACTCGCCATCACCTTGACGCCGCGTTTGTGCTCCAGATAGTCGTAAATTGACTTTGCGGCGATCTCGGGCGTCAGGCCCTTGGCGATTGACTCCAAAAAGTAACCATGGTCTACTTGGCGTGCATTGCCGTTAAGGCTTCGGACACGCACCACGCGAATCAACTCCTCGCCCACCTTAAAGCCCAGGCGACGAGAGAGTTGCTCAGTGCAAATCAAATGTTCAAAAGACTTGACCTCGGTCGATGCGACGGCATTGTTGCGCTTTGCAAATTCGCCAAACGACTCGACTTCCTCGAGTGCGCCCAGCATGTCGGTTTCGCCCTTGAGCCAAATAACGCGCACGCCCTTGCCGTGTATAGGCTGCACAAACATCTGGTCGGCCAGCATGCTCAAGGCGCGTCGAACGGTATTGCGCGTGCAGCCAAACTCCGCGGTCAGCTCGGCTTCGGTTGGCAGCATCTCCTGAAACGCATAAGTCCCGTTAATGATGCGCGAACGGATCTCGCGGTAGATTCCTTCGTAAATCGCTTTTGGCATGACTTCACCTCTAATGAATATGTATGGTTAGGCACGATAGCATTTCTTAAAGTTGTTTAAACCGATTATCGGCAAAGCGACAGGATTTAACCGTTGACGGTTTCTGTCCCGCCCAAACCGGTTTCGATCAAAACTGCCGGTACGACAATCGTCTGGTCCTCTACAATGAATCCATTGTTTAAACGTTTCACCACGCGCAACGCGCCTCGATATTCGGGAGGCAGAACATGCTGCAAAAAATCCAACGCTTTGGCGGGGCAATGTTCGCGCCCGCCATGTTATTTTCCATATCGGGCCTTATGGTCGGCGTCTCCGCCCTCGCAACGTCTGCGGATATCGTCGGCGACCTCGCCGTATACGGAACCCCTTGGTACGTTTTTTGGACTATCATCCAGCGTGGCTCGTGGACGGTCTTTAAACGACTTCCGCTCCTTTTTGCCGTAGCGCTGCCCATCGGCCTTGCCCAAAAGCAACCGGCACGTTGTTGCCTCGAGGCGCTCGTGGCCTATTTTGCCTATTGCTTCTTTTTGAGCGAGATCATCAAGCTGAGCGGAGACAACCTTGGACTTAAGTACCCGTCGTCTTTGACCCCCGCCAGCGGCATTACCATCATCGACGGCATCAAGACCCTCGACACCGGCATTATTGGCCCGCTGGCGGTGTCGGCAACCGTCGTCGCCATCCATGACCGCTTCTACGATGCCAAGGTTCCCGATTGGCTCGGTACCTTCTCGGGTTCCTCGCTGGTCTACCTCATCAGCTTTTTTGCCGTGTTCGCCCTTGCCGCCATCTCGGCCGCCATCGTGCCCTTCGTATACGCAGCGACCGAAACGCTGCGCCACGCGCTTGTGGGCGTCGGTCCCTTTGGCGTAGGCATCTTTGTCTTTTTAGAACGAGCACTCGAGCCCATGGGGCTGCACCACCTGCTCTACATGCCGATCTACTACGACAACCTGGTCATTAACGACGGCATCTACGCCACGTGGACCAATTTGCTCCCCATTCTCTCCCATAGCACGCGCCCCCTCAATGAGCTTGCGCCGTGGGCCGGTTTTACCGCCACCGGCTGGGTCAAGCTCTTTGGCCTTCCTGCCATCGCGGCTGCGTTCTACTCCACCGCAAAGCCCGAGCGCCGCGCTGCCCTCAAGGTCATCCTGGTTCCCGCCATTGTTGCCTCAGTGGTCTGCGGCGTCACCGAACCGCTCGAGTTTCTCTTTATGTTCACCTATCCCGGACTCTTTTTGCTCTATGCCGTCCTATCTTCCTGCCTCGCCATGGCTATGAACTTCTTTGGCGTCGTCGGCATCTTCTCGGGCGGTTTTATGGAAATGGCTGCCTTCAACTTTATCCCGCTCATGCGGACGCATGCCGGCTCCTACCTTTTGGCACTCGGAATCGGACTCATCTTTAGCGTCATCTTCTTTCTGAGCTTTCGAGGTCTTATTCTGACCTTTGACCTTAAAACCCCGGGACGCGAGGACCACATCGCCAGCAACGCGGCGCTCTCGCGCTTGACGGGAGACGACGTTGACGAAAAGTGCTCATCCAAAACCGGCGCTTCCGGCGACCAGGCCTCACAAGATCATCTGCTCGCCGAGCAGGTTGTGACGCTTCTGGGCGGCGTCTCCAACATTGTGGGCGCAACCAACTGCGCCACGCGGCTGCGCGTCGAAGTCGTGGACCCCTCCATCGTCGCGGACAATGCGACCTTTGTCGCAGCGGGTGCCAAAGGCCTCATCGTCACCGGCAAGACCGCTCAGGTAATCATCGGCATCTCGGTACCCCGCGTCAAAGAGCACTTTGATCGGATTATGGGACTCGAACCGGGTTTTGCATTCGCCGCCTCGCCTTCTCATGCCGCCGACGCCACCAAAAAGCATGGCAATGTCTGCTTCTTCGACATCGACGGTACGCTCGCCTGGCAAGATCCCAGACTTGCCCAGGAGCTTCCCGAGGGTGAGCGAGACCTCTCCCCCTATCCCAACGAGACGGTTGCACAGGCAATTCGCACGTTTGTCGCCAACGGCAACAAAGCCTTTATCTGTACGGGGCGCACCCTCAGCTGCATCCATCCCAAGCTGCTCGAGCTGCCGTGGGCAGGCGTCGTGTGCCTCGCGGGCGGTTACGCCGAACTCGAGGGGCGTATCGTGCGAAATGCAGCCATAAACCCTGGTCTGCTACAGCGCCTCGCCCCCTATCTCGAGCAATCGGGCGAGGTCATTCGCTTTGAGGGCATCGATCGCGTCGTGCGCATGAGTGCAGATGCCCCCGAGACGTACGGCTACGCACGCACCGTGGGCGACGCCGTCACGCAACTTGAGCACTACAACGCCTATAAAATTCTTATGTCCACACCACTTGCCAACCGCATCGCCCAAGATGAAGAGCTTGGACCTCTGCTCTGCCTCAATGAGCTCGAGCTCGAGGTCACAGAAATCTCGCCGCGCGAGTGCACCAAACGGGCCGGAATCAAGGCTGTGCTTGACGCCCTGGGACCAGACCACGGCACCGTATATGGCATTGGCGACGCGAGCAACGACATCGCCCTCATGGAGGCGGTCGATGTTGGCATCGCTATGGGCAACGCGCCGGACTTCCTCAAGGAAAAGGCCGACTACGTAACCGACAGCTTCGACCACGACGGCGTCGTCACCGCGCTCGAACACTTTGGGCTTATCTAGCCGAGCCCCTTGCCGCGTTTGCAGCCGCAAGACTCAATCTTCTTCAACCGCCGCGCTCGACGCCCCAATGTGGCAATATGTTGTCTGCATAATGCAACGGTGCAACCTAAGAAAGAATGCGAGAACCCGTGTCCAGTCCGTTTACCAGCTTTTTAGCCCAGCACTTTGACCAGATTAACGACTATCTGGCCACGTTCTTTGACGGACAGGCAACTTCCGCCGATATCGAGCGTTACCTGTATACCCCGCTCTCGGCATTTACGGCCAATGCCGGCAAGCGCCACCGCCCGCTCATCTGCATGCTCGCCGCCACCGCGGTAGGTGGCAGCTTTGAGAGTGCCCGCAGCGCAGCGGCGGCTATCGAGCACTTTCAATCGGGAGCGCTTATCCATGACGACATCGCCGACAACGGCCAACTGCGTCGCGGCAAGCCCTGCATGCACCTTACCGAGGGCACGGGACTTGCCATCAACTGCGGCGATCTAGCGCTCACCATGGTCACTAAGACGGTTCTCGACGACCCCACGCTCGAGGCAGACGTGAAACTCCATGTACTCCACGAGCTCACCGAGATGATCGTTCGCACCATCGAGGGCCAGGCGCTCGACTTGGGCTGGGTCCGCGATGGACGCTTTGACATCTCGGTCGACGATTATCTGGACATGGCGACGCACAAGACCGCGTACTACAGCGGAGCCACGCCACTTGCCGCCGGAGCCATTATCGGCGGCGGCAGCGAGGAGCAGATTGAGGCACTGCGCGCCTTTGGTCTGCACACGGGCCTTGCCTTTCAGATTCAGGACGATCTGCTCAACTTGATCGGCACCAAAGAGGCCGCCAACAAGGACTTCCGCACCGATATCACCGAGGGCAAGCGCACCCTCGTCGCCGTGCACGCCCTGTCAGACGAGCGTTATCACGACGAGGTCGAGGCAATCCTTTCCTCGGGCACCGAGGACCCCGTGCAACTTGCACGCGCCGTGGAAATCTTCCAGGAGACCGGCTCGATTGATTTCGCCCACGCCTACGCGCTGGACCTGACCGCCAAAGCCAAGGCCGCCATCGAGGACGTTTCGCTCGATCAGCATGCACGCGAGTTGTTCCTCTCCATGGCAGATTTCTTTGTGGAGCGCCTTAACTAGCGGGGGTTATAAAACCTGTCAGCAGCGTATTTGGGTACAACTTGCTACACTGTTGAGTGCATGTTTATGCATCCCTTTGCGTTGTCTATCCGACATACGCTCAAATAGTACGAATGGTACGCCGAAAGGGGTTCGTTCATGGAACCTATTACAACGGGCATGCAGGGAGCAGCCGTCGAGGACGTCCAGTCCCGCCTTCTGCAGCTCGGCTATACAATCGATGACGCCGAGGTCTCCGACAAGCGCTTTGGCACCACTACCGAGCAGGCTGTTGGCACCTTTAGGCTCGATAGCGGCCTTGCCGCTGGCTGCGCCGTCGATATCCCCTGTTGGAGCGCCCTGGTCGACGCCTCGTATAAGCTGGGCGACCGCACGCTCTATCTGCGCATGCCCAATTTCCATGGCGCCGACGTTCAGGCCCTGCAGCGCGCGCTCAACGTTTTGGGCTTTGCCTGCGGTGAGGACGACGGCTATTTTGGCCCGCACACCGAGGCCGCTCTGCAGCAGTTCCAAGAAAATGTCGGCCTGTTTGCCGATGGTATGGCGTTCCAGGATACCTACGCCTATATCAACCGCCTGCATCACGTGTGGGAGGGTAAGCCCTCAGTTACCGAGGCCGAGTCGCGCATCGGTTTTGCCCGTGCCGCCAACGTGCTCGAGCGCTTCCAGATTGCCGTCATCGGTGAGGACCCCATCGCGCGTAGCGTTGCGTCGCGCATGTGGAACATCGCCACGGCGACAACCGATAGCAGCGGCATGATGCTTTGCGATTCCGAGGTTCCGACCGACGTGGATCTGGTGCTCGAGATTGCAAGCGATGAGCTGCCCGCAGATGCTGCGCCGCGCGCCACGATCGCCCTTGCCGAGTGTCACAACCTTGCACAGCGCATCCGCACCGCCAATGTCGCCGCGCAGCAAAAGCCCGCGCGCATCCGCATTGAGCTCACGGGCATGACGCGCTACAACGGAACCTTCACCGCAAGTGATGCGCAGACACTCGCCGTACGCCTGCTCGATGGCGTTTGCGATGCCCTCGCAGATTAGGTAAACTAAACGGGTTGCTTTTGGGCAACACCACACATTGGGACGTAGTTCAACGGTAGAACTCCGGTTTTTGGTGCCGGCTGTTGGGGGTTCGAATCCCTCCGTCCCAGCCCCAAAGAACATAGCGCTCCAGGCTCTTATGAACCTGGAGCGCTTTTTCGTGGGCATGCGGAGGGATTCGAACCCGCAAGGGTGCAGAGCTGAGGAAACGCGAAGCGTTTTCCAGCGCAGCACGCAAGGAGCGAAGCGACGCAGCGGGGCGCGGCCGCCGGCAGGCGGACGCGGAATCCCTCCGTCCCACATCGACCGAGAGCTCCTCGCGTTAAGAAAATCGAGCCAACGCCGCCAAGCGGAGGGATTCGAACCCGCAAGGAATCTACCTATATAAGACAGACGCCCCAGGCCCATAACGACCAAGAGCGCCTTGCATCTAGAATTATCAGCCCTGTTCCGAAAAGCGAGCCGCATGCAACAACCAAGTAACCACAGGCCCCGGGAGAGCGGGGACACCGGCTTAGGTTTATCGCGAGTTCCGCACGAACAGGAGGCCACTTAATGTGGCCTCCGTCGTGAGCAGGACTGTAGAGCAGGAAACCTAAGCCGGTGTCCACGCTCTCCCGGGGCCGGCGAAATTTAGTTGTTCAGCATGCGGTCGAAGCTTCCCGAATCGCCATCCCGATAGTCGGCGGTCATCAGAATCTCCTGCGGAATGCGTCCGCCCTCGCGCAGCACATTGCGGAACTGCACGCGCGTGACCATGGGCAGGTCTTTGATCGTCGCCGCCAGGTTCTGCGGCACGCCCTGGTTGGCAGCCGCGGGCTCGCACTCGCCGCCGGCCTTCACGCGACGCTTGTGCTCGGCGAGCATGGCACGATACATACCGGCATGCAGGCGAATCTCAACCACATTGGCGTTACGGGTCTGCTCGACAATGCGCGCACCCTCTCGGTCGATGTCGCCCACGTAGTAGACATAGTTAAAGCGATAGCCGATCTCGGCCAGATAATCATCCAGTGCGTGTGAAACGCTCGCCTTGCAGCCGCCGCCAAAGATCACGCCACCCACCTTGGTGCCAAAAAGCTTGGCGTGTTTGCGGCCGCGCAGGAGCTTGACGATCTCGTCATAGGTGTCCAGGTTCTCGACCATAATGAACGGCTTGTCGGCGCCCAGCGTAAAGAAGCCCGTAAAGTGCACAGGACGGTTGGGAGCAACCTTGATTGCCTGCATGCTGATGCCCTTTTCGGTCATACGCCGAATCAGGCGCTCGCCGTGTTTGCCGTCAAAGGCCTTCTCATCGTTAAAAATCTGGTAGGCGCGCTGGCGACGCGAAGCGACCGGCGTGTCGGCGCCGCGATTCTGCTCTATCCAAGCCTGGATGATCGCAATCTCCTCGGCAATCTTGCGGTTGGACATCTCGTTGTGCTGAGTGCGCTGCGGAGCTTTTTTGTTATCCTTGCCCTCGACCTTAACGATTTGAGTCTGCTGCTCCTTAATCTTGGAGAGCGCCGTAGGCGTGGGAACGACCTTGAGCAGCTGCCTGCCCAGGACACGGGCCAGAGCAAACGCCGAAACCTCGCCATGAGCGGGCGGCTCAGGCTGCTGGGCGGCCGCATCGTTTGCAGTCGGTTTGGGCTGCGCCTGGGATTTGCGCTTGGAATCTGCCTGAGCTTTGCGCTCTTGCTTTGGCGCGGACGAGCTCTTTTGCGAACGTTCGGACTTGTCCCCCTTCGCCGGCTGGCGCTTGGGCTGCTCCACCAGGGCCTCAGCCTTCGCATCCTTACTTTGCGTCGCTGCCTTCTCGGCCGCGGCCTCGGCATTTGAGCCACGACCGCCGCGGTGACGACGGCGGCGGGGCTTGCTTGAGGCGCTCTCCCCTGTCTGCTTATCAGCGGACTGTTGAGCTTTGACCTCGGTGTCAGTCGCAGACTGCGACTCGGAAGGTTGCTGCTCGCAAGCCACCGGCTCAACGGTTTTCTCAGTTTGTTCGGCCTTATCGGCCTGAGCGGTCGAAGCCGGCTCGCCCTTCTCCTGACGTTTTACGGGATACGCGCGTCCCGCAAAACCGCGGCCGGGACGACACGAACCCGGAGCCCTCTTGGCAGACTCCTCAACATCGTCTGCAACCTCGGAAGGCTCTTCAGCCCCATGCGCGACATCCTGCTGCGCAGCCTTAAAGTGAGCACCGCGACGACGCTTGGGCTCTTGGGCTTCCACGGGCTTTTGCTCCTTCGCGGGCTTCTGCGACTCAGCGGCAACCTCGGTCACAACAGTCTCGGTATCGAGTTCATCCTTTTGAGCCACGGCACGACGGAAGCGCTCCTGCTGGGCACGGCGCTGAGCATCGCGCTTGCCGCCCCCACCAAAACCGCCGCGGCCGGCCTTGGCCGTAAAGGCGCGAACGACGTTCTCATCGAGCAGCTCGTCGGTATCGACATGCTCGCGCGGGGCCGTTTCCACCGAAGCGGGCGCCTCGACAACGTCCTCGACGGCCTCTTCGACAGCCTCGGCAAGCTGCTCCTGAGCATCACTTATCTCGGCATGAATGGTATAGAACGCCGGACGTCCGTTAATGCCGCTGCCCTCGATCTTGGTAACGATCTTTGCCGCGATGAGTTCGTCGCGCATCGCCTTGGTGTCGCATTCCTTATCGACGGAGCGGAAAATCTGCGCCAGCGCGCTCGACTTGATCTTGAGTGCCTTGCGGCAGAGCAGGTCGTAGGCAACTAGCTTGGCGCGCTCGGCAGAAAGCGACGTCTGGCTGCTCAGACGCTCAGCCAGGGCATCGACATTATTTTGGTTATCGGAATATACCGTCTTGGCCACGGGGCCCCTTTCATATGTACACATATACGTTTACATGGTACAACGCGCGCCCTTATCCACGCAAAACATCTGCGAGAACACTCGGGCATCGCCCGCTTTTGCATGAAAAAAGACCGAGCCCGCGCAGTCGCGGACCCGGTCTTTCCGAGTCATATGGATGGAACGGTTAGCTCATCAAGCTGACTAGGCCTTGGCAGCCTCGGCGTCGGCGGGAGCCTCGGCGGCAGCGGGGCGGCCATACTCGACTTTGCCCATCTCGGACCACTCGGGCTCCTCGTCGGGCATCGAACCGGCCTCCTTGCCGAAGAACTCCTTGAGGCAGTTGACGGCAACGATGAGGCCCAGGACCATCAGCAGGACGGCGAAGACGAGCTGCAGGCCCTTGGTAGCGGCGACGGAAACGGCAGCCGTGGTGGCGGTAGCCGGGATGGTACCGAAGAAACCGTAGGCCTGGACGGCGGTCATGCAGCCCATGGCGCTCTGGACCAGCGAAGTGAAGGTGCAGCAGAGCAGGAAGGCGACGGGCACGTAGAGCATCCAACCCTTGCGGCCGGTGCACTTGCAGAACACGGCGAGGGTGATCATGGTCATACCGCCGAGCAGCTGGTTAGAAGCACCAAAGAGCGGCCAGATGTTGGCATAGCCGCCAAAGGCGAGGGCGAGGCCAGGAAGCAGGGTAACGACCGTGGCGAACCAGGGGTTGCCGAGGACCTTCATGTAGCCGGCCTTGGACTCGATGGCCAGGGCATCGTTGGTCTGGGCAAAGAACTCGGAGAACGAGGTGCGAGCGATGCGGGCAACGGCATCGAGCGAGGTCAGGGCCAGAGCGGAAACGTTCATGGTCATGAAGACGGTTGCGAGCGTGCCGTCAACGCCGAAGGCCTGCATACCGCGGGAGATGCCAGCTGCGAAGATCTGGAACGGGGTGGAAGCGACGCCGGCGTTAAGGGCGCCGGTACCGGCTGTGTTCATGTCGGAGAACATGATGCCGGCGACGATGATGGCAAGGATGCCGACGAAGGACTCGACGATCATGGCGCCGTAACCGACCTTGACGGCGTCCTGCTCCTTCTCGACCTGCTTGGAGGAGGTACCAGAAGAAACGAGGCTGTGGAAACCGGAGAGAGCACCGCAGGCAACGGAGACAAACAGGACCGGGAACATCATGCCCGAGGCATTGCTAAAGCCGGTGAAGACCGGAGCGGTGATGGTAGCCTGGCCGTTAGCGCCCAGGACGACGATACCGAGGACAGCGCAGACGATCATGACGATCATCATGATGGAAGTGAGGTAGTCGCGAGGGGTCTTGAGCATCTGGATGGGCATGGCACCGGCAAAGACCAGGTAGACCATGACGACGGCGAACCACTGGAACTTGTCCAGGTAGACCGGGAACTGCATGCCGACGGCGAACATGAGGACCATGAGTACCACGCCGGTGACGAACTCGGCAGCGCCGGTGAGGTTGAACTTCTTCTGGGCCCAACCAAAGGCCATGGCGACGAAGGTGAACAGGATGGAGATGGTGCCAGCGCAGCCAGCGGCATAGGACTTGGTGAAGTCGATGGCACCGGTAGCAGCACCAGAAGCGTCAACGGCCGGGGTGAACATGAACGTCTTGCAGACCATGTCGGTGAAGGCGGCGATGACGATGATGCAGAACAGCCAGCAGAACAGCAGGAACAGGCGACGGCCGGTCTTGCCGATGTACTTCTCGATGAGCTGAGCCAGGGACTTGCCGTTGTTCTTCATCGAGGCGTACAGGGCGCCAAAGTCGTGGACGGCGCCAAAGAAGATGCCACCGACGAGGACCCAGAGCACGACGGGCAACCAGCCAAAGGCCATGGCGACGATCGTACCCGTAACAGGGCCAGCACCGCAGATCGAGCTGAACTGGTGCGAGAATGCGGTGAAGGCGGAGACGGGCGAGAAGCTGTTGCCGTCTTTCATGCGCTTGGCCGGCGTGAGGACCTCTTTGTCAACGCCCCACTTGTTGGCCAGCCATCGGCCATAGCCCAGATAGCCGCAGGCGAGCACCGCCGCGGCCACAACCATGAGCAAAACTCCGTTCATTACATTTCCTCCTCTAAAAAGAACTTCCCAGACATAAAAAATGAGGGCCGTCGGTTGCGCTCGACGGCCCTCATCTTCATCAGCCGCCCGTTATCGTACGGGCTAGCTGTATGTGCTAACCCGCATCAGATAATTACTACGCTGATAATGTTTAGCTGATGCGTGAACATGTCTAAGAAATCCTCTTCAATCATGATGCGAACGATCCGTGCGTGTTCACATCCCCCAGTGGTTGAAAAGGAGTATGAAACTTTAGTTACCTAAAGTCAACGCAAATATGTAATGAATTTTCCACTTTTTTGAATTTCTCGGTATAAAACGCCACTGACCTCGGACTTTACCCCACGACAGTTTTTGCATGAAAGATGCTCCTCGGGGGCGGGGCGGGCGCCTGCCGCCATATATGAACTTTCCTGCTCGGACAGTCCTGCTCACGACGGAGGCCACATTAAGTGGCCTCCTGTTCGTGCGGAACTCGCGATAAAGTTCATATATGGCGGCAGGCGCCCGCCCCGCCCCCGAGGAGCTCCCATCCCAAATGTGCGGAGCAAAGCTCCGCACACCAACTTATTCTTTCAGCCAAAGCACGCCGGAAATTCGACGCAGGCTGGCTAACCTTGCCGGACGCTGTCGACGCCGAACCAGCTCAGAAGCTATATCGATACAGAAAGGTCCCCGACCGGAGGGGCCGGATATAAGGTTTATCGCGAGTTCCGCACGCAAAGAAGGCCACTTAATGTGGCCTTCGTCTTGCGCAGGACTGTAGAGCAGGAAACCTTATATCCGGCCCCTCCGGTCGGGGACCGCACCCATACGACTACAGCGTCATGTTTGGATCGGCGTCGACGTCGAACGGCGAGATTTCACCTCGGTCGAATTTACGGCGAGCGACCTCCGCGATCATGGCAGCGTTATCGGTGCAGGCAGACAAGGGCGGCACCGTCACGCGGATTCCCTGACGCCCGAGTTTCTTGATCATCATCTCGCGCAGATGCGGGTTGGCTGAGACGCCGCCGCCGATGCAATACTCCTTGCACCCGGTAGCATGCAGGGCGTTTTTGGCCTTCTTGTACTGCACGTCAAAGACCGCCGCCTCAAACGAAGCCGCTAGGTCGGGCAGGTGAATCGTGCGCCCGGCCTTGGTCTCCTGCTCGATGTAGAGCGTCACCGCCGTCTTGAGGCCCGAAAGCGAGAAGCGGTAGTCTCCCCTGCTGTTCAGCGCGCGGGGAAAATCGATCGCCTTGGGGTTGCCCGTCTCGGCAAGCTTGGAGATGATGGGGCCGCCGGGATAGCCCAGGCCCAGCGCCTTTGCCACCTTGTCAAAGGCTTCGCCCACGGCGTCGTCCAGCGTCTCGCCAAGCACCTCGTAGTCGCCCCATGCCTTTACGTGCACGAGCATGGTGTGCCCGCCCGAAACGAGCGTAAAGATAAACGGAGGATTAAGGTCGGGCTGCGCCAACAGGTTGGCAAACAGGTGACCCTCCAGATGATTGACGCACACGAGCGGTTTGCCAGCAGCATACGCAAAGCCCTTGGCAAAGGCAACACCCACCACCAGGGCACCTACCAGGCCCGGACCCTGCGTCACGCCCACGGCGGCAAGCTCACTTGGCGCAATCGCCCCGCCCTCAAGGCCAAGCGACGCCGCGGCATCTTCAAGCGCCGCATCTACGACGCTCACGATGACCTCAACGTGCTTGCGCGAGGCAATCTCGGGCACCACGCCGCCAAAGCGGGCATGAAAATCAATCTGCGTCGACACCTGGTTGGCCAGCATCTTGCCGTCCGCATCGATAATCGCCACGGCCGTCTCGTCGCAGGAGCTCTCGATGGCAAGCACCAGGCGGCGGCGCTCGATTTCGGCACGCTCCTCAGCGTTGCGTTCGGGCGCGGGCAGCGGCCATACACGCTGTTCGGCAGCCGTCGGCTCGGGCGAGGCATTGTCGAGAGGAAGCACCAGGGGCAGCGGCGCCGTCATGACGATGGCATCCTTGCCGGCACCGTAATAGCCACGGCGACGACCCGCCTCGGTAAAGCCCAGAGCGGCATAGAGCGCAATTGCGGCCTCGTTGCCGTCCTCAACCTCAAGCGAAGCCGTGGTGCAGCCGAGCATCTGCGCGTCATAGCTCACGTGCGACAGAAGCTTGCGGGCGATGCCCTCGCGGCGATGCGCCGGATCGACGGCAACGTCCATAATCTGCACGTCCCCGTCGACGACCATACCGCCGGCAAGACCCAGCAGACGGCCGTCGTCGTGCGCCACCCACCAGCTACGCGGCGCGGCAACGTCCTCGCACAGCTCGGACAGGAACATGCCCGGCGTCCACGCCTCGTGTCCGGCGCCTTCAAAGCAGGCAGTCTCCAGTGCGCTCGCGCCCTCGGCATCCGCCGCGCCCATGGGGCGGAATTGCAGATGACGTCCGGCAAGCTCGTCGGCAACACCTGTCACCTCACTCTGCGCGCTCTCGGCAAGGCCCAGACGCTTGCGCTCGTTTTCCTCGGCGTCCGAAAGGCGCGTATAGATCGGCAAGACGCGAGCCGGATCGCCATCGCCTGCGGCGTGCGCCATCAGCAGGCCCTCGCCCGAGGGCCACCACAGGTCTCGCTCCACGCAGCGCGCCGTCTCATCCTCGCCCAGCAGTTTGCCATAACGCACGAGACCGTCACCAGTCAGCTGAACCTGACCCCAGTCCGCGGTCTGGCGCCACTCATCAAGCGCCACGGCGGCCTTGACCACGCGCTCGCGCTCAAACAGACGCTCGGGGCCCTCATCCCCCAGCACATAGAGCGCCGGGTACACCTCGCCGCGCATGGCATCGGCAAGAACACCAAGCTTGCCGCGCACGCCGGCCTTCCATGCCGTCCAGGCGCAAGCATCGAGCGTCGACACGCCCAGCAACGGCACATTGGCACCGTGCGCCAGACCCTTTGCGGTGGAGATGCCGATACGCACGCCCGTAAACGAGCCGGGACCGCGACCGACCACATAACAGCCGACATCGCTGCGATCCAGGCCGGCCTGCTTCAGTAGGTCATCAACAGTATTCACGAGCTCCACGTTGGCATGGCGGCGACACAGATGGTCCCCACTTACCAGCTTTGCCTCGCCTGTCTGCACGTCAATCCAGCTTGCCGCGCAGGAAAGCATGTCGGTCGATGTGTCGAGCGCCACCACCAGCGCGTTGTCGTTATGCAAGCTCATCTTGTACAGCCTTATCTATCAAATGGGAAAGCTCAATCGCGCGCTCGCCGTGTGCCTCGAGCGTTATCGTTCGCACGTCGCTGTCGTCCTCATCGCGCTTAAGCGTCACCGAAAGATACTCATCTGTCAGTTCATCCTGAAACTGCTCGCCCCATTCCAGCAGGCAAACACCCTCATAGCCCAGCACGTCAAAAATGCCCGTATCCTCAAGCTCGTAGGCATGCTCCAGGCGGTACAGATCAAAATGGAACAGCGGAATACGCCCTTGGTCATGAACGGCCATGAGTGCGAACGTAGGGCTCGTGACCATATGCTCATCGCCCAGAGCGCGCGAAACGCCCTTGGTAAAGTGGGTTTTGCCCACCCCGAGGCCGCCGGTCAAGATCAGCACATCGCCATCTTCTAGACACGGTGCGACCAGCTCGCCAAAATGCTCCGTATCGGCAGTACGGGCCGTTCTATAGGTACCTACCCCCAGGCGCTCCAGGGACATATACGCTCCTTATTATTATTCCGAGGCGGTCTCCGGCGCGGGGTGCCGCTCCAGATAGTCGCCCAGCATCTTAAAGTCTTCCTCCAGCAACTCCTGCCACGCCGGATTGCGCAGCGCCGCCGCAGGATGAAACGTCGGCATCACCACAAAGTGGCCCATCTGATGGAACCTGCCGCGCAGCTTGGTAATGCCGATCTCGGTCTTGAGCACAAAGTGCGTTGCGGGGTTACCGAGCGTCACGATGATATCGGGCCAGATGCTTCGAATCTGCTCGCGCAAAAACGGTGAGCAAGCCAGCACTTCCTCGGGACGCGGATTGCGGTTTCCCGGCGGGCGGCACTTAAGCACGTTGGCGATATAGACGTCCTCGCGCTTAAGACCTGCCAGGGACAAAATGCCGTTGAGGTCTTCACCCGCCGCCCCCACAAAAGGTTCGCCCTGCAAATCCTCGTTGCGACCCGGTGCTTCACCAATAAACATGACGCGAGCGTGGGGGTTTCCCACGCCAAACACGATGTTATGGCGCGACTGATAGAGCTGGCAGAGATGGCAGTCGCCTAAAACAGCCTCAATCTCCCCGAGTGCGACCTCACGTGGCGCCTGATGGGTATGGCCGGGAATGTGCATGACGCCCATAGCGGCTCCTACACGTAGACCTTGTCGAGACGCATGCCAAAGCCGCAGGCGACCTCGTAGTTAATCGTTCCGCGCAGTCGGGCCATCTCGTCCATAGTGATCTCGGCATCGCCATCGCGGCCGACAATAATCATCTCGTCACCATACTCGGCCTCGGGAATCTCGTGTGCCGGGTTGGACTGAATGGCGACCATAAACTGATCCATGCAGATATTGCCAACCTGACGCACGCGCTCGCCGCGATACAGCACATCCATACGATTGGAAAGCGTACGCGATAGGCCGTCGGCATAACCGATCGGCAGCGTGCAGATCTGAACGCGCGTACGCGGTACGCGGTAGGTAAAACCGTAGCCCACGCCCTCGCCCATCGCAGGGTGCGCCACGCGCGTCACGCGCGCATGAACGCTCATAACGGGATCGAGCTGCATCACACGGCTACTCAGCTCGCACGGCTGCATGCCATACAAGCCAACGCCGGCGCGAATCATATCAAAATGCATCGAGGGGTCGAGCATCGAGGACGGCGTGTTGGCGCAATGCACGATACCGCACTCAAAACCCGCATCCTTAATGGCCTGAACGGCCTCGGTAAAGCGCTGGCACTGCAGCTTGTAGTCCCAGCCCGAAGGTTCATCGGCCGTGGCGAAGTGCGTAAATACGCCGTCGCACTGAATACCGCGATGGAAATCAATACCGCGGACAAAGTCGAGCACCTGCGTGTAATGTACGCCGATGCGGTTCATGCCCGTCTCGATGGCGAGATGATACTTGCCCACCTTGCCCGCCGCGACGGCACATTCGCCATACGCAAGAGCAAAGTCGGACGTATAGACCGAGGGCATGATATCGAACTCGAGCAACGTCGGAATGGCCTCGATAGGCGGCTCGCTTAGGATAAGGACGGGTTTCGTAATCCCGCCCTGTCGGAGCTCAACGCCCTCGTTAACCGTCGCCACGGCAAACATGTCGGCGCCGGCCGAATACATAATCTTGGCGCACTCAACAGCTCCATGACCATAAGCGTCGGCTTTAACCACGCAGCACAGGCGCTGACGCGGATTCAGCAAATTCTTATAGGCCCTCGTGTTGCGGCGAAGCGCCCCGCGGTCGATCTCGACCCAGGACCAACGCGTCAAATCGGCTTTATTCATAATTAGTCATCCGACCCTTCGTCCGTGATTCCCAGATCATCGAGTGCATCCTTTGCCGCCAACTCCATGGCGGGACCGATCAAGTCGATAAGATCGGTCGCGATAACGCTCTTCTCGCCAAACTCCGTCGCCGCGGCAAAACCGGCATAGCTATGAAGCGCGACGGCATACGAGTACAGCAGCTCCCAGCGGTCCATCTCGTCGCGCATGGTGGCTAGCGTGCCGGCCAGAATACCCGCAAGGACGTCACCCGAGCCAGCGGTCGCCAACGACGCCGGGCCAGAGAGCGGCAGCAGCACGCGCTCAACACCGCAAATGGCCGTCGTCGGGCCCTTAGCGATAACAACGAGGTTATCGGAACCGGCGGCCCAGACAACCTTTTGCGCGGCGGCAATCGCGGTTCCAAGGTCATTGACCTCATCACCGGCGACGAGACGCGAAAGCTCACGATAATGCGGCGTCATAACGAGCGGCTGCTCACGACGATACATCTCGGGATTACTGTCGATGCCATCGATTGCAATCTTGGCAAGGCAGTTGAGAGCATCGGCATCCAAGATAAGCGGTACGTCGAGCTCAAGCAGACCCGAAACCACCTGCATGGCACCGGCAGATGTCGTCATGCCGGGACCACACAGCACGCAGCTATATTTCTTGGCAATCTCACATACCGTCATGCGCGCAGCGGCACCAAAAGAACCGCGGGAATCAGATGGAATAGCAAAGACCGGAATCGAGGGGAGCGCCATGCGGATAAGGTTGGCACACGCATCCGGAGTCGCGACTGCCACATAGCCGGCGCCTGCGCGGGCAGCGGACTTGGCCGCCATAATGGCCGCACCAGGATACTGCGCCGATCCGGCAACAATGAGCACCGAGCCGCGCGAGTACTTATCGATATTCGTAGGCAGCGGAGCAAAATAGTCCACAAGGTCACCGGGTTCCACGATCTCGGCAGCATGGTCGACATCGTCAATAACCTCATCAAGGCGGTCATACAGACCGCCGCAGACCAGATCGCCTGCATATTCGGGACCGTCAGCGCTGTATAAGCCGATCTTGGGAGCAATCATCGTCACCGTACGCTCGGCACGAATGCAGTCGTCATCCACCACACCCGTCTCGGCATTCAGGCCCGAAGGAACATCGATGGAGACAACGCGATCGGCATTTTCATTGACCGTGGGGATCCAGATTGAAAACGGCGCACGAAGATCACCATGAAAACCGGTACCAAAAATGGCATCGACTACAACATCAGCCTTATCAATCAGCACCTCCAGCTCATCACGAGAGGGGCCGACACACACATGCACGTCGCGACCAGCAGTACGACGGGCGACATGACGAGCGAGAGCGGCAGGGATCTCATCCGGCTCAACCGGAGAGACGATATCTACATCAACGCCCTTATGCGTCAGAATGTCAGCGGCAACCCAGCCATCTCCGCCATTGTTGCCAAAACCGACCAATACAAGAACGCGATCGGGGTTGAGCTTTAAAATCTCGTTGGCAGCAAATTCGCCCGCCAACTCCATGAGTTCGGCCTTCGAGGTACCCTCACGCTCGATAATATCTTCGAGGCGAACGACTTCCTCGGTACTCAAAACCGGTTTCATCTATGCTCCTAGCGCATCTTGCGGATCATCATCCAGATGTTCCGACAAAGCAGATTGTTGCAGCTGTTCGAGCTCGTCTAAGACAGAACGAGCCTCTTTAAATGTCTGAGCAACGCGCTCCTTCGTGCTCACCTTTTCTTCCTTGGGTTTAGGTCGAGCATCCTCGGTGATCGCAATGGCATTAGCAACAGCCAAGTCACCCGTCAGAGTAATAGAAAGAGCGACCTCGACAACGCCCAATTCCTGGGCGATTTCGAGAGCACGGCCCGAAAGCAGCGCTTTTGGCTTGCCGAGCTTATCGCGCGTTACGGAAACGTCTTTACGGCCAACGCCCTGGCTAAAACCCGTACCAAGCGCCTTAAGTACCGCCTCGCGAGAAGCAAAACGGCTGGCATAATGCGCGGCAGGACGAGACGAGGCATCGCAATACGCGCGCTCTTCATCGGTAAACACGCGCCGGGCAAACGCGGGTGTCTTCTCAAGGATTGATTTCATTCGGGAAATCTCGACGATATCAACGCCGATTCCGGCTTCGGCCATAATCACCTCCATGCTGCACAGACTATGACATTGTAGCCCGTTCGCAGAAGATGCGACAAACGAGGGTCAAAAACACAGCGAGAGTGGAGTGATGGCCCTATAAACGCAAAAAAGGGGGAGGCCGCGAGGCCTCCCCCTTCTACATTCCCAATGGCG